>NZ_CP136336.1:300000-540000 GCF_032681285.1 Piscinibacter gummiphilus | reverse complement strand
CCACCAGCACCGCGCGGCCGATGGCCACGCCGCGCGACACGGGCAATCCAAAGACCTGAAAGCTCATGCAAACCATCCTAGCAGCGCAATTCGCGCCGCCTTCTCGGGGGCGACCCGTGCGCCTGTCATGGCCGCGTCATGCCCGCTTCATGACGGCGTCATGCCGCTCCCGGACCATCCCGGGCAGTTTTACCAGGAGCGACCTCCATGCGTGACCTTCCCTTGCCGACCCTGCCGATCTCGGCCCTGCGCCCCGATGCGCCTCGGAGGTCACTTCACCCACGCTCGGACGCTGCCCACCTTGCCAGCACTCACGCGCCTCGGTTTGAAGTGGTTTGGGCACGCGATGAACGAGAGGTTCGCGAAGCGCAACGCCTGAGGCACCTCGTCTTCGCCGAGGAGATGGGTGCGCGCCTGAGCGTGCCGGCCGGTGCCCCGGAAGGCCACGACATCGACATGTTCGACGCCTTCTGCGAGCACCTGCTGGTGCGTGCGCCCGGCGAAGCGGGCCACCCCGGCCCGGTGATCGGCACCTACCGCGTGATGACGCCGGAGGCGGCACGCCGCGTCGGCGGCCTCTACAGCGAGACCGAGTTCGACCTCACCCGCCTGCGCCCGATGCGCTCGAAGATGGTCGAGCTGGGCCGCTCCTGCGTGCACCCGGCCTGGCGCTCGGGCGGCGCGATCATGGCGCTCTGGGGCGCGCTGGCCGAATTCATGGTGCGCAACCAGCTCGACACCATGATCGGCTGCGCCAGTGTCAGCATGCGCGATGGCGGCCACTACGCCGCGAGCCTCTGGGAGCAGCTGCGCCACACCCACATGGCGCCGATCGAGCTGCAGGTGACACCTCGCCTGCCCTTGCCGGTCGACGACCTTCAGCACAACCTGGATGTGGAAGCGCCAGCGTTGATCAAGGGCTATCTTCGCTGCGGGGCGAAGGTGCTGGGCGCTCCCGCCTGGGACCCGGACTTCAACACCGCCGATCTGCCGATGCTGATGCGCATCGACGATCTGCCGGCGCGCTACCGCAAGCACTTCCTCGGCGCCTGAGCGTCGAGGCCCGAAGGCGTCACTCGCCTTCGCCGAACTTGTCGTTGATGAGGGCGCAGAGCGCGTCCATCGCGGCCTGCTCGTCGGGCCCGGAGGTTTCGATCTCGACCTCGGCGCCGAGCCCGGCCGCCAGCATCATCACGCCCATGATGCTCTTGGCATTCACGCGGCGCGAGTTGCGGGTCATGAACACATCGGACTGAAAACTGCCCGCGAGCTTGGTGAGCTTGGCCGAAGCGCGGGCATGCAGGCCCAGCTTATTGCTGATGCTGATGTTTGCTTTGATCATTGGCACCCGGTTTGTAGGCTTGGTTCTGCGGCTTGGACGTGGCCACCTGCATCACGCCCTGCGTGGCCCCGGCCACCGCCCGCGCCACCACGGCGTCGAGCGGCTCGTCGGCATAGCACAGCGAGCGCCACAGCATCGGCACGTTGACCCCCGCGATCACCTTCACATGCAAGCCGTCGGCCAGGCGCTGCGCCACGTTGCAGGGCGTGGCGCCGAAGACGTCGGTGAAGATCACCGCATCGGGCTCGCTGACGTGGGCGAGCAGCTCACGTGCCTTCGCTTCGATGTCTTCGACCGACTGGTCGGGCAACACGTCGAGGGCCTGCAGACGCGCGCCGCAATCCGGAAACGTGTGCTGAGCCACGGCCTTCAGCGAAGACGCGAGCGGCGCGTGGGCAATGATCAGCAGGCCGGGCATGGTGAGGCGATTATGAGAGGGTTCACCGCGCCGTCACGGCGGCCGCGACGGCCGGCCCGGCTTCGCGTCGCCACAAAAACCACAGATATGACAGGCTGCAACACACCGCCAACAACGCAAATGCCCCCTGGTAGGCCGACACCGTGCTCCACCCGGCCCCCACGAGGCGGTCGACGGCCGCGCCCATGGCCCATTGCAGGGTGAACACGCCAGCAAAGATGATGAGGTTGTAGGCCGACAGGGCCCGCCCTGCCAGCGACGCGGGAAAGGCCTGCCCGATGGCCGGCTGCGACAGCGACACGAAGGTGCTCGACACACAAAAGAGCCCCCACAGCCAGGCCGTCGCCTCCGCGCCAGCCCCCACGCCGACCCACAGCGCCACGATCGGAATCGGCATCCCTCGGGCGATGAGGCCATGCGCGGTCCACCCGCGCGCATACAGGCGGGGCACCAGGAAGCCCCACGCCATGAAGGTCAGCAGCATCGCCACGTTGATGCCGAAAAGCCCGGCGGCCGTTTCGCCCGGCGACCACCCGCACACGCGTGTCAGCCAGGGGCCGATCCAGAGCGATTGCAGCGCCACCATGCCACCGTACTGGAAGAACCCCATCGGCAGGTAGCGCAGGAAGACCGGGTGGCGAAACACCTCGCCGTAGCCGCCCGCGACCACCGGCAGGGGCGCGACTTCGAGCCGGTCCGGCGGCACGGCGCGGGCAATGAACACCATCGCCACCACGAAGAACACCGCCAGCGCCCAGAACAGACCACGCCAGCCCAGCAACGGCATCAGCCACTGCACCGGGAGGGTCGAGGCGATCAGCCCCAGCGAGCCCGTCATCAGCATCCACGAGTTGGCCCGCATCTGCGTCGTCGGCGTGAAGTTGCGCCGGAAGCTCGTCATCGGCGCCATCAGGCAGGCGCTCACCCCCACGCCGATCAGGGCGCGGGCGACGGTGAGCGCGACGAAGCTGTCGGCCAGCGCAAACGCCCCGCACCCGACGACCGCCACCGCGAGAAACACCAGCAGCACCCGCTTCGGGCCGTGGCGGTCCAGCGCGCTGCCGAGCGGCAGCTGCATCGCCGCAAAGCCGAGGAAATACGCCCCGGCCAGCAGGCCCAGTTCACTGGCCGTGAGCTGCAATTCGGCGCTGAAAGCCGGCGCCAGCGTCGCCACCACGCCGCGCACCAAGGCCGACGGAAAGTAGGCAAACGCAAAGCTCAGGAATACGAGCGTCGCCGTGCGCGCCGGCAGGCTTGTCGAAGGGGCGGTCGCGTTCATGGGCGCAGCTTCAACCCGTCGAAGAAGGTCGCGACCGCTTCGGCGTCGGGCGCCTGGCCCATCGCCGTCGCCTGGTACACGCGGGTGCCGCGTGCGAAGAAGCCGCTCTCCAGCCGCACCGCCTCGCCACCGGGCAAGCGCCCCCGCACCTGCACCCGCTCGGACTGCGGGTTGGGGGTCATGCCGGCCAGCTGCATCGGCCCGGTCACCGTGGGCGTGCCGCCCAGGTTGCCGGCGTTCGACGCACGCAGGTCCTGCAGTGCCTGCGTCACCTTCGCCGGGTCGGCCATGTCGGCAAACGCAAGTGCCCAGGTCACGTCGCCGGCCCGGCAGGCCACGAGCACCATGCGCACACGTGCCCCGGCCAGGCTGACCATGCGGGCGTCGGTCGTGGGCTTGCACGGGAACATGGCGACGGCATCGCTGCCGTCGGGCCGGATCTCGCGCCAGTCGAGCGCGGGCGCACACCCTGCCAACACCGACCCCGCCAACCCCAACGACAGCACCCGTGCGGCTCTGCGTCCGCGAAGAAGGTGAGACAACTGCATCGGGGCATTATCAAACGGGGTGAATGACAATCTTTGGATGAGCAATACCTCCACCGCCCCTGCGCTGCCCCTCGCCGGCATCCGCGTTCTCGACCTCTCGCGTGTGCTCGCCGGCCCGTGGTGCACCCAGACCCTGGCCGACCTCGGCGCCGACGTCATCAAGATCGAGCGCCCGATGAAAAACGGCGTCGGCGGAGACGACACCCGCGGCTGGGGCCCGCCCTTCCTGAAGGACCGCGACGGCGCCGACACCGCCGAGGCCGCGTACTACCTCGGCACCAACCGCAACAAGCGCTCGGTCACCGTCGACATCGCCACCGCCGAAGGCCAGGCGCTGATCCGCCAGATGGCCGCGCAATGCGACGTCTTCATCGAGAACTTCAAGGTCGGCGACATGGCCCGCTACGGCCTCGATGCCGACAGCCTGCGCAAGCTTTACCCGCGCCTCGTCTACTGCTCGGTCACCGGCTTCGGCCAGACCGGCCCTTACCGCGAGCGGGCGGGCTACGACTACGCCATCCAGGGCATGGGCGGCCTGATGAGCGTCACCGGCGAGCGCGACGACCTGCCCGGCGGCGGCCCGCAGAAGGTGGGCGTGGCGGTGGCCGATCTCTTCACCGGGATGTACGCGACCGTCGCCATCCTCGCCGCATTGCGCCACCGCGACGCCACGGGCGAGGGCCAAGTGGTCGACATGGCCCTGCTCGACACCCAGGTCGCGATGCTGGCCAACCTCGGTGCCAACTACCTGACGACGGGCGTAGCGCCCAGGCGCATCGGCAACGCCCACCAGAACATCGTCCCGTATCAGGTGTTCGAGACGGCCGACGGCCACCTGATCCTCGCAGTCGGCAACGACACCCAGTACGCCAAGTTCTGCGACGTGGCCGGCCGACCCGACCTCGCGCAAGACCCGCGCTTCATCAAGAACGCCGACCGCGTGCGACACCGCGCGACGCTCGTGCCGGTGCTGGCCGAGATCCTCAAGACCCGCAAGAAGCACGACTGGCTGAGCGCCCTCGAAGCCGCCAAGGTGCCTTGCGGCGCCATCAACGACCTCGGCGAAGTGTTCGCTGACCCTCACGTGCAGTCGCGCGGCATGACCGTCGCGATGCCGCACCCGCTGACCGACGCACTCAAGCTCGTGGCCAGCCCGATGAAGCTCTCGGCCACACCTGTGCAATACCGAAGGCCGCCGCCGCTCCTGGGCGAGCACACCGATGAAGTGCTGCAGGAGCTGGGCATCGGCGAAGCCGAGCGGGCCCGCCTGCGCGAGAGCGGCACGCTTTAGCCCGATCTCCGCGTTTTCCCCCCGCAAAAGCAGGCCCCGCCACGCCCCCTCGCTCCGGGGGAGCGGCGGTCTTCTTTTGTCACAACCTGCCCAAGTCCAGGGACACTTCGAAGGTCAATTTTTTGCCACCTAGTGACAAAAACTGTAAGCCGAGGCCCCCATGGACATGACCGAACTCAAGCGCGCTCCCGAAGCGACCGCCACCCTCGCCCCCGAGGACGCCGCCGTCGAGCACGACCATTGGCGTGAGGTCGTGGGGGAAATGAGCGCCGAGATCGCCGGCCCGCTCACCGCCGCCCTCGAGCGTGTGCAAACCCTCGCCTCCACCGGCCGCATCGACCGCTCCAGCCTGCGTTCGCTCGGCGAAGAGATCCAGCGCGCCCGCGAGATCAGCATGTCGGGCCAGCAGATCGCCCGCCTGGCCTCGGGCCGCCTGCGCCAGACCCCCGAGCGCCTGGCGCTCACCGAGACGTTGAAAGACGTGCTCACCCAGCGCAGCCGCGAAACCCAGGCCCGCGGCATCCACATCAAGCAGGTGCTGCGGCCGGCCGAGGTGGTGGTCGACGCCTCGCTCCTCTTCAGCCTGCTCAACACCCAGCTGACCTGGGCCATGGAGCACGCACGGTCCAACATCGATTTCCGCATCGACATCAAGACCTGGCCCGTGCATGCGCGCCTGACCACGCGCTTCGCGGTGCGCCCCGCCGATCAGCAGAGCGACTCCGATGACACGGCGCACCAGCTCGACACCATGACCTGGCGCCTCGTCGAGCAGACCGCGTGGACCATGGGCCTGCCCATCGAACGCAAGCTCGAAGGCCACGAGGTACACCTGACGATCGAGTTCCCGCGCACCGTGAGCGACCAGCTCGAAGGCATGAGCGCCATCGAACTCGACCAGGGTTTTTCGCCCTCGCTGCAAAGCAAGCCGCTGGTGGGCAGCCAGGTGCTGGTGGTCGCCTCGCGGCGCGACGTGCGGGTTCAGATCCGCGACGCGATCCGCAACATGGGCCTGATCGTCGACTTCGTGAACTCGGTCGACGAGGCGCGCGAGTTCTGCCGTGGCGGCCTGCCGCATGCGATCGTCATCGAATCGGTGCTGCGCGGCGAACGCTTCAACGAGATGCGCCGTGACATCGACGCCGAAGGTGCCGAGGTGGTGTTCATCGAGATCATCGAAGAGGGCAACACCTTCGAGATCTCGGGCTTCGGTGGGCTCAGCATGGCCCGCGTGGGGCGCGATGCGATCCTGACGTCGCTGCCCTCCGCGCTGATGTTTGAACTGGCGAAGACCGTCTGAGCGCGCTTACTTCAAGCTGCCGAAGACCTTTTTGAGGATCGCGCTGCCGGTGCCCACCGGGTCGGCGCGAATCTTCTTCTCTTCTTCCCCGATCATCAGATAGAGGCCATCGAGCGCCTTGCCGGTCACATAGGACTGGATGTTGGCGTTCTCCTCCCTCAAGAGCCCGAAGCTCGCGGCCTTCGAGGCCACCGCGTTGTAGCGCGCGGCGAGCTTCACGCGCTCAGTCGCTTTCTGCACGATCGGCAAGAACTTCACCGAGAGCGGCTCGCGCGTCTTGGTGGCGAAGAACTGCGTCACCGCGTTGTCGCCGCCGGTGAGCAACTGTTTCGCGTCGTCCACGCTCATCGCCTTCACCGCGTTCATCAGCAAGGCCTTCGCCTCGGGCACGGCCGCCTCGGCGGCGCGGTTCATCGAGACTTCCAGCTCTTCGATGCGCTTGCGCTGCCCGGTGGCTTTCAGGAAGCCCGCCACGTCTTGCAGGAAGTCGGGCAGCGGAATGCGCACCTTCGGGTTGCCGAGAAACCCATCGGTCCTGCCGAGCAGGCTCACCGCGGCCACGGCACCCCGCTCCAGCGCGGCGCGGATGCCGGCGGCCGCATCGGTTTCCGACAGCCAGCCGGCCTGCGCCGGCACCCACACGCTGCCACCCGCCGCCATCACGCCGACGGCCTTCATCAGTTCTCTGCGCTTCATCGACTGCTCCTGAGCTCAACCACTACTTCGCGGATCTTCCCACCACCCGGGCGTGCTTGGCCTCGTTGGCAAAGGCCAGCGCCGCATCGACCACCGCCTCGATCTGCCGCGACTGCGGGTCGGGCCGGAAACTCGCGAACACCGGCAGCGGCAGGAGCTCATGCTCGCACCCCAGGATCTTCAGAGCCCGGTTCGGCCGCAGGCGTTCGGCCGCGGCGCGCGGCAGCGTCGCGATGCCGAACCCGGCCTCCACCAGCTGCGTCATCGCCGAGATCGACGAGATGGTGTGCACGCGCGGCGGCGCCACCTCGTCGCGGCGGAAGACGTCCATCAGCGCCACGTGCGGCTGCGAGCCGCGCTGGAAGGTGAGGAGGTCGTACTGCGCCAGCTGGGCCAGGCTGTAGCGCGAGCGCTTGTGCACGGTCGGGTTGCCGACGAAGGCCATCTCCATCGACGCGAGCGTGCGCACCCGCACCCCGTCGTGCGCCGCCGGGGCGGCCGCGAACACGAGGTCAAGCGTGCCGCGGCGCACCAGCTCCTGCAGCATCGGCGTGGTTTCGACCGAGAGCTCCAGCTCGAGCAGGGGCAGGTCGGCGCGCAGCTTCTCGATCCACGGCATCAGCCACGAGTGCAGCACCGATTCGATGCTGCCGATGCGCAGCGTGACCGGCGCCGCGGCGACCCCACCCGAACCCATCTCCTCCTTCAGCTCGCGCTGCAGGGCCAGCAGTTTCTCGGCGTAGTGCAGGAAGCGCGTGCCGGCGATGGTGAGCTTGAACTGCTTGTCGCGCCGGTCGAGCAGCATCGTGCCGAGCTCTTCTTCGAGCCCGGCCACGCGGCTCGACATCGCCGACTGCGTGATCGACAGTTTCTCGGCGGCGCGCGAGACGCTCCTGAGCGTGGCCACCCAGTAGAAGGCTTCGACGAATCTCAGGTTCATGGCGGAATCCTTTCCCGCACATCATCGAAAAAATCGATGAGGCCAGCAAGAAAAATCTCGTTTGCCCGCCACCGCCCCGATCGAAACAATGCCCCGTCATCGCCACAGGTTTTCGAAAGACGCGCACGTGACCCAGCCCTTCCACCCACCCGCCACCACCGGCGCCGAGGCCCGCCTCGCCGCGCGCAGCGGCCGCCTCGACCGGCACACTTCCGGGCAGGCCCTGGGCCATGTGCAGGGCAACGTGGTGATCCTGCCGGCCGGCCTGGCCACCGACTTCATGCGCTACTGCCAGCGCAACCCCAAGCCCTGCCCGCTGCTGGCGGTCTCGGACGCGGGCGACCCCTCGCTCGCCACGCTCGGCGAGGGCATCGACATCCGCACCGACCTGCCGCGCTACCGCGTGTGGCGCGAAGGCGCGCTCGTCGACGAGCCCACCGACATCCGCGCCCTCTGGCAAGACGACTTCGTCACCTTCGTGATCGGCTGCTCGTTCTCGTTCGAAGAAGCGCTGATGGCCGACGGCATCCGGCTGCGCCACATCGAGCTGCAGCGCAACGTCGCCATGTACCGCACGACCATCGCCACCGAGCCGGCCGGCCCCTTCAGCGGCCCGATGGTGGTGTCGATGCGGCCGATGAGCGCGGCCGACGCCATCCGTGCGGTGCAGATCACCTCGCGACTGCCCACGGTGCACGGTGCGCCGGTGCACATCGGCGACCCGGCGCAGATCGGCATCGCCGACCTGTCCAAGCCCGACTATGGCGACGCCGTCGAGGTGCGCGCGGGCGAGCTGCCGGTCTTCTGGGCCTGCGGCGTCACGCCCCAGGCCGCGCTCGTGCAGGCCCGCGTGCCCCTAGCCATCACGCACGCGCCCGGCGCGATGCTCGTCACCGATCTCTTGAACCGGCATCTCGCCGCCTTCTGACCCATCCACCCTTCCAGGAGACTGCAATGAAGACCCTCGTCTGTGCCCTGACGCTGGCCTGCCTCGGCACCGCCCACGCGCAAACCAAGTGGGACCTGCCCTCGGGCTACGGCGGCAACACCTTCCACGTGCAGAACCTGGAGTGGTTCGCGCAGGAGGTCGACCGCGCGACCGCCGGCAAGCTCAAGATCACGGTGCACGCCAACGCCTCGCTGTTCAAGGCCAACGAGATCAAGCGTGCGGTGCAGACCGGGCAGACGCAGATCGGCGAATTCATTCTCTCCGGCGCCGCCAACGAGAACGCGCTCTTCGGCGTCGACGCGGTGCCCTTCCTCGCCACCACCTATGCCGAGTCGAAGAAGCTCGACACCGCGTCGCGGCCCGCGCTCGAAAAGCTCCTGGCCTCGCAAGGCATGAAGCTGCTCTACGCGGTGCCCTGGCCCGGCCAGTCGCTCTACTCGAAGAAGCCGGTGGCCGCGCTCGCCGACCTGAAGGGCACCAAGATGCGCGCCTACAACCCGGCCACCACGCGCATCGCCGAACTCGTCGGCGCGCAGCCCGTGACCATCCAGCTCGCCGAGCTGCCGCAGGCGCTGGCCACTGGCGGGGTCGACAACTTCCTCACCTCGAGCGCGAGCGGCGTCGACAGCAAGCTTCACGAGCAGGTGAAGTATTTCTACGACGTGAGCGCGTGGCTGCCACGCAATGCGCTGGTGGTGAACCAGAAAGCCTTCGATGCGCTCGACAAGACCGCGCAGGCCGCCGTGCTCAAGGCCGCGGGCGAGGCCAGCGAGCGCGGCTGGAAGACGAGCGAGCAGAAAGACAACGAGTACCTCAAGGAGCTGGCCGCCAAGGGCATGAACGTCGACCGCAGCAACACCAAGCTGAAGGGCGAGCTCAAGGCCATTGGCGACCGCATGACGGCCGAGTGGCTCAAGCAGGCCGGCGCCGACGGGCAGGCCATCGTCGACGCCTACCGCAAGTGAGGCGGCGATGCGCCAGGCCCTCGATTCGTTCTACGACACGCTGATGGCGCTGGCCGCTGTCGCGATGGTCGGCTGCTTCGTGCTGGTGGTGCTGGGCATCGCCGACCGCCAGCTCGCCTTCGGGCTGCGCGGGCTCGATGCCTACGCCGGCTACTGCATCGCGGCGGCGCTCTTCCTCGCGCTGCCGGGCACACTGCAGCGCGGCGAGCATATCCGCGTGACGCTGCTGCTGCAAAAGCTGCCGCCTCGCCTGCAGACGGTGCTGGAGGCTTGGTGCCTCGCCGCAGGCGTCGGCCTCGCGCTCTACCTCGCGTGGTATGCGTGCAAGCTCGTGTGGACCTCGCAGGTCACCCACGATGTGTCACCTTCGTCCGATGCGACGCCGCTGTGGATTCCGCAACTGGCGATGGCGCTTGGCTGCGTGGGGCTCGCAGTCGCCTTCCTCGACGCGGCGGTGTCGCGCTGGGCGCGCAACAGCTTCTTCCGCGCCGACCCGGCCGGCGAAGCCGCACACGTGGAATGACGTCATGGACATCCTCACCGTCTCGCTCCTGATCGCCGCGCTCATCGCGGTGCTCGCCTCCGGGTTCTGGATCGGCCTGTCGCTGTTGGGCGTCGCCGCGTTCGCGATGAACTTCTTCACCCAGCGCATGGTGGGCGACAGCATGGCGTTCACCATCTGGGGCTCCACCTCCAGCTGGACGCTCACCGCGCTGCCGCTCTTCCTGTGGATGGGCGAGATCCTCTTCCGCTCGCGGCTCACCGCCGACCTCTTCCGCGGCCTCGCGCCGTGGCTCAACCGCGTTCCTGGGCGGCTGCTGCATGCCAACGTGATCGGCTGCGGCATCTTCGCGGCGGTGTCGGGGTCGAGCGCGGCCACCTGCGCCACCATCGGCAAGATCACGCTGCCCGAACTCAAGAAACGCGGCTACCCCGACGACATCGCCATCGGCTCGCTGGCCGGCGCCGGCACCTTCGGGCTGATGATCCCGCCGTCGATCATCATGATCGTCTACGCCGTCGCGACCGACGTGTCGATCGCCAAGCTCTTCGTCGCCGGCGTGGTGCCGGGCCTGCTGCTGATGGCGATCTTCTCCGGCTACCTGATGCTGTGGGCGCTCCGGCACCCGGAGCAGGTGCCCGAGGGCGACGCCGACACCACGCTGGCGCAGAAGCTCGCCGCCGGCCGCCACCTGATCCCGGTGCTGTCGCTGATCGTGCTGGTGATCGGTGCCATCTACACCGGCATCGCCACCGCCACCGAATCGGCCGCGCTCGGCGTAGCCGGCTCGCTCGGGCTCGCCGCCCTCGAAGGCTCGCTCACCTGGAAGAGCTTCAAGGAGGGCCTCTGGGCTGCCTGCCGCGTGTACTGCATGATCGGCCTCATCCTCGCGGGCGCCGCCTTCCTCACGCTGGCCATGGGCTTCATCGGCCTGCCGCGCGAGGTGGCCAGCTTCATCGGCGGGCTGCACCTGTCGCCCTTCATGCTGCTGGTGCTGCTGATGGGCTTCTTCATCGTGCTCGGCTGCTTTCTCGACGGAATCTCGATGGTGGTGCTCACCATGGCGGTGCTGCTGCCCACCGTGCAGGCGGCCGGCATCGACCTCGTCTGGTTCGGCATCTTCGTGGTGATGGTGGTCGAGATGGCGCAGATCACCCCGCCCGTCGGCTTCAACCTCTTCGTGCTGCAGGGCCTCACCAAGCGCGAAGTGCCCTACCTCGCCCGCACCGCCCTGCCCTTCTTCGGGCTGCTGGTGGCCGCGCTCGGGCTGATCTACGTCTTCCCACAGACCGTGCTCTGGCTGCCCGGCCTGATGTAAGCAACCGACCCTCTTGCGCGCACGCCCGGTTCGTCCTGTACTGTGGGCAGGGCGCGCCGCGGCATGGGCCTCCCAACCTAGGATCACGACATGACGACCCTTCCCTCACGCTGGCAGTTCTGGATCGACCGTGGCGGCACGTTCACCGACGTGGTGGGCCGCGCCCCCGACGGGGTGCTGCACACGCTCAAGATGCTCTCCGAAAACCCGGAGCAATACGCCGACGCGGCCGTCGAAGGCATCCGCCGCCTGCTCGGCCTGCAGGCCGGTGAGCTGATCACGCCCGAGCGTGTGGAGTGCGTGAAGATGGGCACCACGGTCGCGACCAACGCGCTCCTCGAACGCAAGGGCGACCGCACGCTGCTCGTCACCACCAAGGGCTTCCGCGACGCACTGCGCATCGCGCTGCAGGCGCGGCCCAGGCTCTTCGAGCGGCACATCGTGCTGCCCGAGCTGCTCTATGAACAGGTGATCGAGGCCTATGAACGGGTGGGCGCGCATGGCGACGAGGTGCAGCCGCTCGACAAGGCCGCCTTGCAGGCGCAACTGCAGCAGGCCTACGCCGACGGCCTGCGCTCGTGCGCAATCGTCTTCATGCACGGCTACCGCTACACCGCCCACGAGGAAGTGGCGGAAGCGCTGGCGCGCGAGGTGGGCTTCACGCAGATTTCGGTGTCGCACAAGGTGAGCCCGCTGATGAAGCTGGTCTCGCGCGGCGACACGACGGTCGTCGACGCCTACCTCTCGCCCATCCTGCGCCGCTACGTCGACCAGGTGGCGCGGCAGATGCCGGGCGTGCACCTCTTCTTCATGCAGAGCTCGGGCGGCCTCACCGAAGCGCAGCGCTTCCAGGGTAAGGACGCCATCCTCTCCGGGCCGGCCGGCGGCATCGTCGGCATGGTGCGCACCGCCGTCGAAGGCGGCCACCAGAAGGTGATCGGCTTCGACATGGGCGGCACCTCCACCGACGTGAGCCACTACGCGGGCGAGTTCGAGCGTGCCTTCGAGACGCAGGTGGCGGGCGTGCGCATGCGCGCGCCGATGATGAGCATCCACACGGTCGCGGCCGGTGGCGGCTCCATCATCGGCTTCGATGGTGCGCGGCTGCGCGTCGGGCCTGAATCGGCCGGCGCCAACCCGGGGCCGGCGAGCTACCGCCGCGGCGGGCCGCTCGCCACCACCGATGCCAATGTGATGCTGGGCAAGATCCAGCCCGATCACTTCCCCAAGGTCTTCGGGCCGCAGGCCAACGAGTCGCTCGACCGCGAGGTGGTGGTCGAGCGCTTCACGAAGATGGCGCGCCAGATGAACGAGGCCAGTGGCCGCCGCATCACGCCGGAAGAAGTGGCCAGCGGCGCGCTGCAGATCGCGGTGGCCAACATGGCCAACGCGATCAAGCGCATCTCGGTCGCACGCGGCTACGACGTCACCGGCTACACGCTGCAGTGCTTCGGCGGCGCCGGCGGGCAGCATGCCTGCGCGGTGGCCGATGCGCTGGGCATGACGCGTGTCTTCGCGCACCCGCTGGCCGGCGTGCTCTCGGCCTACGGCATGGGCCTGGCCGACCAGATCGCGATGCGCGAGCGTTCGGTCGAGCAGGCGCTCGACGACGCCGGCCTGCTGGCCGCACGCCACACCGCCAGCGAGCTCGCGCAGCAGGCCCGCGAAGAGCTGGCGCAGCAAGGCGTGGCCGACGCCAGCGTGCACACCATCGCGCGCCTGCAGGTGCGCTATGCAGGCACCGACACCGCGCTCACCTGCGGGCTGCCCGGCGAGTTGCCCCCCGCGCAGGCCATCGCCGCAGTGCGCGACGAGTTCGAGCGCGCGTACCAGCAACGCTTCGCCTTCCTGATGCCCGACCGCTCGCTCGTGATCGAAGCGGTGGCCGTGGAGGCGGTCGCGCCCGGCGAGCGCAGCTCGGCCTCGCACGGCATGTCGATGGAGACCTCGCACACCCCCGCGCCCGTCGCCCAAGTGCAGATGTATTGCCAGGCCGACGAAGCCTCGGCCGGCTGGCGCCATGCGGCGCTGCACGTGCGCGAATCGCTCAACCCCGGCGCCACGATCGACGGCCCCGCCGTCATCGCCGAGAAGAACGCGACCACCGTGGTCGAGCCCGGCTGGCAGGCCCGCCTCACCGCGGGCCAGAGCCTGGAGCTGCGGCGCATCCGGGCGCGCACGAGCGCCCATGCCGTCGGCACCGACGCCGACCCGGTGATGCTGGAGGTCTTCAACAACCTCTTCATGAACATCGCCGAGCAGATGGGGCTGCGCCTGCAGAACACCGCCTACTCGGTGAACATCAAGGAGCGGCTCGACTTCTCCTGCGCGCTGTTTGATGCCAGCGGCAGCCTCATCGCCAACGCACCGCACATGCCGGTGCACCTGGGCTCGATGAGCGAGTCGATCCGCACGGTGATCGAGCACAACCCCGGCATGCGCCCGGGCGACGTCTACGTGCTCAACAACCCGTACAACGGCGGCACGCACCTGCCCGACATCACTGTCGTGACACCGGTGTACCTGGAGCCGAAGGACGCGAAGCCCTCGTTCTACGTCGCCTCGCGCGGCCACCATGCCGACATCGGCGGCACCACGCCCGGTTCGATGCCGCCTTTCTCGACCACCATCGAGGAAGAAGGCGTGCTGATCGACAACTTCAAGCTGGTGGCCGAAGGCCGGCTGCGCGAGAAGGAGCTGCTGGAATTGCTCGGCTCGGGCCGCTACCCCTCGCGCAACCCGCAGCAGAACCTGGCCGACCTGCGCGCGCAGATCGCCGCCAACGAAAAGGGCGTGCAGGAGCTGCGGGCGATGGTGGCGCAATACGGCCGCGAGACGGTGGCCGCCTACATGGCGCACGTGCAGAACAACGCCGAGGAATCGGTGCGGCGCGTGATCACCGCGCTGCGCGACGGCGAGTTCACGCTGCCGCTCGACAACGGCGCCGTGATCCGCGTGAAGGTGAGCGTGAACGCCAAGGCCCGCAGCGCCAAGGTCGACTTCACCGGCACCAGCGCGCAGCTCGCCAACAACTTCAACGCGCCACGCTCGATCACGATGGCCGCGGTGCTCTACGTTTTCCGCACGCTGGTCGACGATGAGATCCCGCTCAACGCCGGTTGCCTGAAGCCCATCGAGGTGGTCGTGCCCGAAGGCTGCATGCTCAACCCGCGCCACCCGGCCGCGGTGGTGGCCGGCAACGTCGAGACCTCGATGTGCGTGACCAACGCGCTCTACGGGGCACTCGGCGTGATGGCCGCCAGCCAGTGCACGATGAACAACTTCACCTTCGGCAACGACACCTACCAGTACTACGAGACCATCTCCGGCGGCTCGGGCGCGGGCCCGGGCTTCGCCGGCACGAGCGTCGTGCAGACGCACATGACCAACTCGCGCCTCACCGACCCCGAGGTGCTGGAGTTCCGCTACCCGGTGCGGCTCGACAGCTACGAGATCCGCGCCGGCTCGGGCGGTGCGGGTGAGTGGGTCGGCGGCAACGGCGGCGTGCGGCGTGTGCGCTTCCTGGAGCCGATGATGGCGTCCATCCTCAGCAACGGGCGCGAGCACCCGGCCTTCGGCATGGCGGGCGGCGCGCCCGGCTCGCTCGGGGCTAACCGCGTGGAGCGCGCCGATGGACGCATCGAGGCGCTGCCGCACATCGGCCAGGCCGAGATGCAGCCGGGCGACGTGTTCGTGATCGAGACCCCGGGCGGCGGCGGCTACGGCGAGCCGCTGAAAGCCTGAAGGCTCAGGCCGGGATGTTCACCCCGGCCTGATGCGCCTGCTGGTCGGCGTGGTACGACGAGCGCACCAGCGCGCCGACGGCCGCGTGCGTGAAGCCCATCTTGTGGGCCTCTTCCTCGTACATCTTGAAGGTGTCGGGGTGCACGTAGCGGCGCACCGGCAGGTGGTGGCCTGAGGGCGCGAGGTACTGGCCGATGGTGAGCATGTCGATGTCGTGCTCGCGCATGTCGCGCATCACCTGCAGGATCTCTTCATCCGTCTCGCCGAGGCCGACCATGATGCCGCTCTTGGTCGGCACGTGCGGTGCGAACTCCTTGAAGCGCTTGAGCAGGTTGAGCGAGTAGGCGTAGTCGGAGCCCGGGCGCGCTTCCTTGTAGAGGCGCGGCGCGGTTTCGAGGTTGTGGTTCATCACATCCGGCGGTGCCGCTTTCAGGATCTCGAGCGCACGGTCCATGCGGCCGCGGAAGTCGGGCGTGAGGATCTCGATGCGGGTCTTCGGCGACAGCTCGCGCACCCGCTCAATGCATTCCACGAAATGGGCCGCGCCACCGTCGCGCAGGTCGTCGCGGTCGACGCTCGTGATCACCACGTAGTTGAGCTTGAGGGCGGCGATGGTCTTCGCGAGGTTGAGCGGCTCGTCCTTGTCGAGCGGGTCGGGGCGGCCGTGGCCCACGTCGCAGAAGGGGCAGCGGCGGGTGCACTTGTCACCCATGATCATGAAGGTCGCGGTACCCCCGCCGAAGCATTCGCCGATGTTGGGGCACGAAGCCTCTTCGCACACCGTGTGCAGCTTGTGCTCGCGCAGGATCTGCTTGATCTCGTAGAAGCGTGTGTTGTGCGAGCCCGCCTTCACGCGGATCCAGTCGGGCTTCTTCAACTGCTCGGCCGGCACGATCTTGATCGGGATGCGTGCGGTCTTGGCCTGCGACTTCTGCTTGGCGGAGGCGTCGTAGGAGGCCGCGTCTTGGGCGGTGTGGACGACCTTGTCGGTGGACATGGGTGGGACTTTCGAACGAGCGGGTCAGCTCAGGTGGGCCGCGAGCTTGTCACCAAGTCGTTCGGCCACGGTATGCCAGTCGGTGCGGACGCCCAGTGTAGCGAGGTCGACTGTCGCGAGCCCTGCGTAGCCACACGGATTGATGCGCGAAAAGGGCGACAAATCCATCGCCACGTTGAGTGCGACACCGTGGTACGTGCAGTGCCGGCTCACCTTGATGCCGAGTGCCGCGACCTTGCCGAGGCCATCGAACGGTCGTGCACTCGGGCCGGTCAGCGCGGCATGGCCGAACGGGTCGGCCAGGTTCACGTAGATGCCGGGTGCTCCGGCCACCCGGTGGCCGGTGATGCCGACGCTCTCCAGCGTCTTGAGCACGCAGTGCTCGAGGCGGTAGACGTATTCCTTGACGAAGATGCCGAGGCGCTTGAGGTCGATCAGCGGATAGGCCACCACCTGGCCGGGCCCGTGGTAGGTGACCTGGCCACCGCGGTTGGTCTGCACCACCGGCACATCGCCCGGCACGAGCACGTGCTCGGCCTTGCCGGCGATGCCCTGCGTGTAGACGGGCGCGTGCTCGCACAGCCAGATCTCGTCGGGGGTGTCGGGGCCGCGTGCCTCGGTGAAGCTACGCATCTCGTCGACGGTTGCCACGTAGTCCACGCGGCCGCGCATGCGCACGAGGGGCCCGGTGGTCGCACGGCCGCGAAGTAGGTCGGAGTCGGGAGCGATTTCTGACACCCCCGGATTGTCGGGGGTCCGCACAAAACATGTCGGGGGGCTGGATTCCCGTGCATCCATCACGAATCGGGGCGCGTAACGCATGCCATCCGGTGATCTTGCCGGGTGCCATCAGGAGACCCACATGCAACTCTCGTTCTTCAAGACCGCGCCACTCGCGGCCGCCGCCCTGCTGGCGGTGTGCGGTATCGGCGCCACCCACGCCTCCAGCCACCGCGAAGCGCCCTTCATCACCACCTCGCCCAAGGTGGACGGCACCGACTTCTACATGTTCCGCAGCTACGAGACGGGCCGCGCCGCGTACACGACGCTGATCGCCAACTACATGCCGCTGCAAGACGCCTACGGCGGCCCCAACTATTTCTCGATGGACCCGAACGCGCTGTACGAGATCCACATCGACAACGACGGCGACGCGCGCGAAGACCTCACCTTCCAGTTCCGCTTCAAGAATAAGCTGCGCGACACCAGCGGCAAGACGCTCACCGTCGGCGGCGAGGAAGTGGCGATTCCGCTGATCCAGTTCGGCCAGGTGAGCAACGTGCAGGACGCCAACCTCAACCTCGGTGAGAGCTTCACCCTCACCGTGGTGCGCGGCGACCGCCGCCGCGGCAACGCGCAGGCGGTGACCAACGCCGCCAACGGCGCCACCACCTTCGACAAGCCGGTCGACAACATCGGCGTGAAGACGATCCCCGACTACGCCGCGTATGCGGGCCGCCACGTCTACACCATCAACATCCCCGGTTGCAGCGCGCCCGGCAAGGTGTTCGTCGGCCAGCGCAAGGACCCGTTCGCCGTCAACCTGGGCACCATCTTCGACCTGGTGAATGCGCCGGTGAACGTGATCACCAACCGCCAGTTCGCCAATGCCGCGCCCAATACCATCGACGACAAGAACGTCACCTCGCTCGCGATCGAAGTGCCCACCGCCTGCCTCACGCAGGGCAACGAGCCGGTGATCGGCGGCTGGACGACCGCGAGCCTGCGCCAAGCCCGCCTGCTCGACCCGACGCCGCGCGCCGGCCACCAGACCACCGAGAAGACCGGCGGCGCGTGGACCCAGGTCTCGCGCCTGGGCATGCCGCTCGTGAACGAAGTCGTGATCGGCCTCAAGGACAAGGACCGCTTCAACAGCGCCAAGCCGAAGGACGACGGCCAGTTCCTCACCTACGTGACGAAACCCACGCTGCCCAAGCTGCTGGAGATCGCGCTCGGCCTGCCCAACATCGCACCGACCAACTACCCGCGCCTGGACCTGCAGACGACCTTCCTCACCGGCATCGCGGGCGTCAACCAGCCGCGCAACGCGGTGGCTTCGGAGATGCTGCGCCTGAACACCGGCACGACGCCGGTGCCGCTGGCCAGCCAGAACACGCTGGGCGTGGTGGGCAACATCCTTGCGGGCGGCAACGACATGGCCGGCTACCCCAACGGCCGACGCCCGAACGACGACGTGGTCGACATCTCGCTCATCGCGATGATGGGCGGGCTGTGCGTGGCCAATGGCGACATGAACACGCTCGGCTTCGGCGCGGCCTGCCGCCCCTCGGCGGTGCCGCTCGGCGCCACCGCCTTCCAGCTGCACGATGCGGTCGACCAGTCGCGCGCCACGCTGCTGCCCGGCTTCCCCTACCTCGCGACGCCCATCGGCGGCACGCAGTGAGAAGGAGACCCATCATGCGCAAGACTCGACTTCATGGATGGGCCCTGGCCGTGGTCGCCGGCGCGCTGCTCAGCGCGTGCGGCGGCGGTGGCGGCGACGACAGCCCGCCGCCGCTGACCGAGGTGCCCGACTCGGCCCTCGCCTCGCCGGCGGCCTACACCCAGTTCGCACGCAGCCTGGGCGCGCTCGACACAGACGAGCCGCTCACCCTCGGGCGGCTGGAGGTGGCCCCGACGAGTGAGACCGACGAGCCCGTGCCGCTCGACTAGCGCGGCGCGAGCCCCTGCCAGGCGAGTTCGAGGATCTCCCGCACCTCGGACTCGCTGCGGATCGGCCGCGGGTTCGCGCGCACCGGCGGGTAGGCGAGCGAACGCCGCGCGAGCCCATCGAGGTGCTCGCGCTTCAGGCCCAGCGCCTGCAGCGAGGTGGGCAGGCCGAGGCCGCGCACCAGCGCGGCGATCGCATCGGCGGCGGTCGGCAAGGGGCTCTCCATCGCCTTCAGCAAGGCCGCCTGCCGGTCGGCGTTGGCAGGCTCGTTGAAGCGAAGCACCGGGGCGAGCATCACGCACGAGGTTTCGCCGTGGGGGATGTCGAAGCCCGCGCCCAGCGCATAGCCGATGCCGTGGCTCGCGCCGGTGCCGCCGCCCGTCGACGAACCCCACATCGCCTGCCACATGCCAAGCTGCGCTTCGGTGCGTGCAGCCAGCGATGCTGAATCGCGGTGGATGGCGGGCAAGGCGCGCGACAAGAGGCGCAGGCCTTCGAGCGCATGCATCGATGCCATCGTGTGGGCCCGGGGGGCGCAGTGGCTCTCGACCGCATGGTCGACCGCGCGGATGCCGCTCGACAGCAGCAGCGGCAGCGGCGTGTGCAGCGTGGCCTGCGGGTCGAGCACTGCCACCTGCGGCACCAGCAGCGCGTGGCCGAAGCCCTGCTTGGCGCGTGTGGCGGTGTCGGTCACGCCGGCCCGCGAGGTGAAGTCGGCAGCCGAGAGCGTGGTCGACACCGAGAGCATGCGGATCGGGTTCGGCGGCGCTTCGAGCGGCTGTGCGGCCGTGCCTTCGGCGAGGAACGGGGCCATCGCCTCGGGCGTGTCGAGCCCGTGCCACAGGCAGGCAAGCACGGCCTTCGTGCCGTCGATCGACGAACCACCGCCGACCGCGACCAGCAGGTCGGCGCGGGCCGCACGCGCGGCGTTCGCGGCGGCGATCACGTCTTCACGCGGGCTGTGGGCGCGCATCGCGGTGAACACGCCCACGCAGCGCTCGGCGAGTGTCCGCTGCACCTGCTGCAGCGGGCCATCGTCCAGCCGCGCAAGCGACGCACTGCTGACGAGGAACACCCGCTTCGCACCCAGCCGCTGCACTTCGGCGGCGACCGCCTCGCCCGCCGGCTCGCCGAAGACGATGCGCTCCTGCGCCTGGATCTTGTAGACGCCGCGCATCGGCGCCTGGCTCACAGCACCACCTTGACCATCGGGTGCGTGGTGAGCGTGCGGTAGAGCTCGTCGAGCTGCTCGCGGCTGGTGGCGGTGATGGTGATGGTCACGCCGAGGTACTTGCCGCCGCTGCTCGGGCGCATCTCCACCGTGGCGGCGTCGAAGTCAGGGTCGAAGTTCTTCGCGACCATCGTCACCGCATGCACGAAACCGTCGACGTTCTCGCCCATCACCTTGATGGGGAATCTCGACGGGTACTCGATCAGCGATTCTTCGGGCGAAATGTGTTTCATAGGGACTGCACCTTCTTGGCGCGCTGGTAGGCCTCGTAGAGGCGTGCATAGACCGGGCCGGGCTTGCCGCGCAAGGCGCCGTGGCCGACCGGCTGGCCGTCGATCGAGGTCACGGGCAGCACTTCCTTGGCCGCCGAGCTCAGCATCACCTCGTCGGCCGACAGCAGGTCAGCCTCGGCGACGGGCCGCAGGTTGAAGGCGATGCCTTCTTCCTCGCACAGCTCGCGGATCAACTCGTAGCGGATGCCTTCCAGCACGTGCTCGCTCTTCGGGGGCCCGAGTACCGCGCCCTCGTGCACCACCCACACATTGCTGGCCGAGGCTTCGGTGAGGAAGCCATCGCGCAGCAGGATGGTCTCGGCCGCGCCGTGGTCGGCCGACATCTGGCGCGCCAGCACGTTGCCGAGCAGCGAGATGGACTTGAGGTCGCCGCGCTCCCAACGGAAGTCGCGCGCCGTGACGCAGGCCACCCCGCGGTGGCGCTCCTCGGCGCTCGGCTGCACCAGCGGGTGGCTCATCATGAAGACAGTGGGCGCCACGTCGACCGGCATCACGTGGTTGCGGGGCGCCACGCCGCGCGTCACCTGCAGGTACAGCGCCTGGTCGGCGTCGGGCTGTGCCGCCACGAGTTCGCGGCACAGCTCCAGCCAGCGCACCGCGGTGTGCGGGTTCGCGATGCGCACCTTCGCCAGGTTGCGCCCCAGGCGGGCCATGTGCTCCTCGAAGCGGAAGAGTCGCCAGCCGTAGACCGGCAGCACTTCGTAGATGCCGTCACCGAAGAGGAAGCCCCTGTCGAGCACCGAGACCTTCGCCTCGCGCAGCGGCAGGAACTCGCCGTTGAGGTGGCAGACGCTGCCGGCAAGCGTGTCAGGAACAGCGACCATGAAGCCTCCTTTCGACCGACAGGCGGGCTGGGTGCGGGTGGGTCAGATTACTTGATCCACAGCCGGACCGCATCCCATGCCCGACCCAGGATCCCGGCTTGCTCGACCGCGTTCAGCACCACCAGCGGCCGCTCGGCCACCACGGCGCCGGCCGGCGTCGTGACCTTGACCGTGCCCACACGCTGGCCCTGCGCGAGCGGGGCGACGAGCGGGTCGGTGCGCTCGATGCGGGTCTGCAGCTTGGCGCCTTCGCCCTTGGGCACGCTGACGAACACACCACCGGTGCTGCCCAGGCGCGCTTCGTTGGCCTTGCCTTTCCACACCGGCACGGTGGCCAGGGCCTTGTCGGCCTCGAAGAGGCGCACGGTGTCGAAGGCCTGGAAGCCCCAGTTGAGCAGCTTCTGGCTTTCGTTCGCGCGGGCCTCCATCGATGCGGTGCCCATCACCACGCTCAGCAGGCGGCGCTTGCCGCCACCGGCCCCGTTGGCGGCGAGGTTCGGGAAGTCGCGCTGCGCGGAGATCACCATGCAGTAGCCCGCGGCTTCGGTGTAGCCGGTCTTCATGCCGTCGACGCTCGGGTCGCGCAGCAGGAGCACGTTGCGGTTGTTCTCGTTGGTGGCGGGCGAGCCTTCGAAGCGGTACTTCTTGATGGAGTACAGCGGATAGTGCTCGGGGAAGTCCTGAATGATGTGCGAGGCGATCACCGCCATGTCGCGCGCGGTGCTCTTGTGGCCGGCCTCGGTGAGGCCCGGCGCGTTCTTGAAGGTGGTGTTCTTCAAGCCCCAGGCCTGGGCCTGGCGGTTCATCATCGCGACGAAGTTCTCGACCGAGCCCCCCACGCCTTCAGCCAGCACCACGGCCGCGTCATTGCCCGAGTTGACGATCAGGCCACGCAGCAGGTCGGCCACCTTCGGCTGGCTGCGCGGCTCGATGAACATCAGCGAGCCGCCGCCCTTGCGCTCCTGCCAGGCACGCACCGACACGGGCAGCACCTGCTCCAGCGTCAGCTTGTGCTCGCGCAGCGCGGCGAACACGAGGTAGGCCGTCATCAGCTTGGTGAGCGACGCGGGGTCGGACGGGGCATCGGCCTCGCGCTCGGCCAATGTCTGGCCGGTGGTGATGTCGATCAGGATGTAGCTGCGCGCGGCCACTTCGGGTGGCGTGGGCATCTGGGCCTGGGCCACAGTGCAGGCGAGCGCGAACAAGAGAGCGAAGAGCTTTTTCATGCAGGAATTTCTTGTGATGTTGAAAGCGGGGGGGCGGGGACTCTTATGAGCCGTGCCGCACCACCAAGTTCTTGAGCAGCGTGAGTTGCCCATGAAAAAAATGCCCGGCGCCGGGGACGACCACCACCGGCAGGGCCTGCGGGCGGGCCCAGTCGAGCGTGGCCGAGAGTGGCACCACGTCGTCGGCTTCACCGTGAACGACGAGTGTGCCCTCGGGTGCGGGAGGCACTTGTTGCTTCTGCGTCGACGGGGCAATGAGCGCCAGCCACTTGGGCTTGGCTTCGGCCGGCAGGCGGTGCGCGGCTTCGGCCGCCACATAGCCACCGAAGGAGAAACCGGCCAGCACGAAGGGCAGCGCCGCATCGCGGTGGGCGGCGATCACGGCGAGCGCGTCGTCGACCTCACCCCGGCCTTCGTCCCACTCGCCCTGCGAGCCGGCGACGCCGCGGAAGTTGAAGCGCACGGCGCGGTAGCCGAGTTGCACGAAGGCGCGGGCGAGCGTCTGCGCCACCTTGTTGTCCATCGTGCCGCCGTGCAGCGGGTGCGGGTGGCACACCACGGCCACGCCCACCGGAGCGGCCGCCGGCTCGTCGATCGCACATTCGATCGCACCGGCCGGGCCGGGGATCGTCACGCGCTTCGTCTGAGAGTTCATCGGCCGACGGATTCCGGCAGCACGAGACGGTCGACCACGACACCGTTTTTGAGGTGCGACTCGACGATCTCGTCGATGTCGCTCTCGTCGACGTAGGTGTACCAGACGGCCTCGGGGTAGACGACGGCCACCGGGCCTCCGGCGCAGCGGTCCATGCAACCGGCCTTGTTGACACGCACGCCGCCGGGGCCAGCGAGCTTCTCGGCCTTCACGCGCGACTTGCAGTGGTCGAAGCCGGCCTTCGCGTTGTGATTGGCGCAGCAGTCTTCGCCGTTCTCGCGCTGGTTGAGGCAGAAGAAGATGTGTCGCTTGAAATAGGTCATGGCGTATTTTAGGAAGCCTCGTCGCGCGCCACGACGCGTGCCAACAGGTAGATGAGTCCCGCGAAGGGCCACAGCCAGCCCACCCATTGCGCAATGCCGTGGAAGCGGATGAAGCGTCCCTGCTCCCAGGCCTGCAGGCTCTCGGCGTAGTAGGGGTCGGTGGGCGCCTGGTTGACGAGCGCGACGAGCATCGTCAAGGCGACCAGCCCGAAGGCCGCCACGCCGCGCGGCGGCGCGAAGGCAAGCGCCAGGGCCACCACGCTCGCCACGACGAGCGCCGGCACCACCGCAGGCGTGACCCAGGCCCATGCGTGTTGCGGTCCGAAGTTCATCGCCGTCGACAAGGTGGTGGCCGCAAGCCCCAGCGCCAGGGCCGCCGGCACGTGGGCCAGCCGTCGCCAACCGGGCCGCATGATGCTGAAGGCCACGAAGGTGGGCGCCAGAAAGCCCAGCACGATGGCCAGCCACTCGGAGCCGCGCGACAGCGGCGTGAGCAGTTCATCGGCGTGCAGGCCCTCGGTCACCCAGCTCGCCCAGGGCGTGCCTTCCAGCCAACCGGCCGCCGCTTCGCGCAGGCGCAGCACGCCCTGCCCCAGGCCGAACGGCACCGCCGTCGGAAACAGCAGGCCCACCGGCCACAACAACAGCAACGCGATGCCCCCCGCACTGCGGTGGATGAACCAGCGATCGCGCAGCACCTGCCAGCGGTCGACGCCCCCGAGGGCGCGCACGGCCATCGCGATCAGCACGCCGAGCACCATGCCACCACTGTTCAGCAGCCAGTCGGCGACCGAGGGCACGCGCCGGGGCAGCCAGTTCTGCAGGCTCTCCATGCACAGCGACAGCAGCGCGCCAGCCATCACCGCGTTGAGCGCCGACCAGCCGACCGACCGGCCGCTACGCACCTGCGCGCCGAAGAGCAGGGCGCCCAGCGGCACGTAGCCGAGCAGATTCGAGACCACGTCGAACCATGTCCAGTACGGCTGCCATGGCATGTGGCCGAAGCCGAACAGGGGCACGCCGGCCGGCTGCTTCCAGCCGGTGAAGGGCGACAGGCTCGCGTAGACGATCAGCGCCGCGTACAACCAGGCCAGCGGCGCGGCGGAGCTGCGGTGGCGCGGCGGCATGTGCGTTTGTCGTGTCGTTTTGCGTGCGCCGTTCAGAACGGCTTGACCACCACGAGCACGACGATGGCGATGAACAGCAGCACCGAGACTTCGTTGAAGACGCGGAACCAGCGCTCGCTGCGCGTGTTGGCGAACGACTCGAACTTGCGCAGCAGCGAACGACACGCGTGGTGGTAGCCGAGCACCAGCACGACGAAGAAGAGCTTCGCGTGCATCCAGCCGCCGGTCACGCCGAAGCCCAGCCACAACCACAGGCCGAGCGCCACCGCCGGCACCATCAGGAAGCTCGCAAAACGGTAGAGCTTGCGCGCCATCAGCAGCAGGCGCTCACGCTCGGCATGGCTGTCGGCCGGGACCATCGCCAGGTTGACGAAGATCCGCGGCAGGTAGAAGAGGCCGGCGAACCAGCTCGCGACGAAAACAATATGGAAGGCCTTGACCCACAAGTACAAGCTGCTCATGCGGCGGCATTATGGGACGGCATAAAAAAAGCCCCGGCCATCAGCCGGGGCTCGAAAGCCTCATCGCTGTCATCACGGTAAGGCTCCTGCTCAGGGAGGAAAAGCAGGGGACAACAACCTTGCGGCTATCATCCGAGAGCGACTTTATCAGATGAAAACCGCGTGCGCACAGACGTGCGACACCGTGAAAACGCGCAAGTGCGAACTACGCCTCGGCTCGCACCGTTGATCACTGACACCCGTTGGAAACGCGCCGTGCACACACCCCCGCCCTTCCCCGCCAGCCGGCCGCGCCGCCTACGCCGCGATGAGTTCACCCGCGCACTCGTGCGCGAGCACCATGTGCAGGTGAGCGACCTGATCCTTCCGGTCTTCGTGCTGCCCGGCAAGAACAAGATCCAGAACGTCGACTCCATGCCCGGCGTGCAACGACTGAGCCTCGACCAGCTGCTGCCGGTGGCCGATGAATGCGTGCGGCTGGGCATCCCGGTGATGGCGCTCTTCCCCGTCATCGATCCGAAGAACAAGAGCGAAGACGGCGCCGAAGCGACCAACCCGCAGGGCCTGGTCCCCAAGGTCGTGCGTGAGCTGAAGAAGCGCTTTCCCGAACTCGGAATCCTCACGGACGTGGCGCTCGACCCCTACACCTCGCACGGCCAGGACGGCGTGCGCGACGAGAGCGGCTACATCCTCAACGACGAGACCGTGAAGATCCTGAGCCAGCAGGCGCTGGTGCAGGCCGAGGCAGGTGTCGACATCGTCGCCCCGAGCGACATGATGGACGGGCGCATCGGCGCCATCCGCCAGACGCTCGAGAAGCGTGGCCACATTCACACGCGGATCATGGCCTACAGCGCCAAGTACGCGAGCGCCTTCTATGGCCCCTTCCGCGATGCCGTGGGTTCGGCCGGCAACCTCGGCAAGGGCAACAAGAAGGTCTACCAGATGGACCCGGCGAACACCGACGAAGCGCTGCGCGAAGTGGCGCTCGACATCGCCGAAGGCGCCGACATGGTGATGGTCAAACCCGGCATGCCCTACCTCGACATCGTGCGCCGCGTGAAAGACGAGTTCCGCGTGCCCACCTTCGCCTACCAGGTGAGCGGCGAATACGCGATGCTCAAGGCCGCCGCCAACAATGGCTGGCTCGACAAAGACGCGGTGATGATGGAAAGCCTGCTCGCCTTCAAGCGCGCCGGAGCCGATGGCGTGCTCACCTACTTCGCGCTCGACGCCGCACGCCTGCTGCGCCAGCGCTGACCGCCGTCGCGATGCGGATCCTCCACATCACGCCCGAGCAGTTCACCGAGCTGCCCGAGTTGCCGGAGCAGCTGCCGCCCACCGGCTACATCTGGATCGGCAGCGCCCGGCGCGAATTCGAGGTCAACATCGCCCCGCTGCAGACCGCCTTCCAGCGCTGGACCGGCGGGCAGCTGGTCGACCTGCACATCTCCGACCTGCTGAACAACCAGCTGCCCTCGCATTTCGACTACACCTCGACCTACGACCTGATGGTGTTTCGCCGGCTGGCGGCGGGCAGCGGCAGCAACAACCTCTTTCTCGACGAGGCACAAGGCACGCTCAGCAGCGCCAAGCGGGCGCTGGAGGCCATTGACACCAGTCCGGTCGGCTTCGCGGTGTTCGACCGCGTGCTCTTCACCGTGCACCCGACCGACTGCCCGGTGCGCGACTTCTTCGCCACCCGCCTGCAGCAGATGACGCTCGGCGCCGGAGAGCGCAGCAGCGGCAGCTCGCGCCTGCCCACGAGCCCGGCCGACCTGATGCTGCGCATGGTCAACCACATGGTCGACAGCTACCTCGAACTGCGGCGGCTGCTCACCAAGCAGCTCGGCTACCTGCAGCAGGAGCTTTTCAACCCGCGCAGCCATTTCGACAGCTGGCAGGTGCTGCTCGACTCGCGCAATGCACTGCACCTGCTCGAAGACACCTGCGAAGACCAGCGCAGCGCGATCGTCGAGTGGATCGATGCCCTCGAAGAGTGGCCCACCGAGCGCAACAACCCCGGCGCCATGCGCGAGCGCGAGCTGCTGCGCCTGCGCTCGCGCGACGTGCTCGAGCACATCGAGCGCGTGCTGAGCCACGTGCGGCGGCTGGAATCGTCGGCCGAGACCGCGGTGCAGATGCACTTCTCGGCGCAGAGCAACCGCACCAACGACATCATGCGCACGCTCACCGTGCTGACGGCCATCTTCATGCCGCTGAACCTGATCACCGGCTTCTTCGGCATGAACTTCGACGGCCTGCCGCTCATCCACGCCGAGACCGGCGTGTGGGTGGCCACGGTCACGATGGTGATCGTGGGCGTCGGGCTGGGCCTCTTCTTCTGGCGCAAGCGCTACCTGAGCACCAGCCACAAGCGCTGATCGCGATCAGCGCTTGTACGGGTCGTCGTACCCAAGGCCGGCCAGGATGGCGGTCTCGTGCGCTTCCATCTCGCGCGCCTCGTCGTCGTCTTCGTGGTCGAAGCCCTGCGCATGCAGAGTGCCGTGCACCAGCAGGTGCGCGTAGTGCGCCTCCAGCGTGATCTTCTGCTGCTTCGCTTCGGCTTCGACGACCGGCGCGCAGAGAATGAGGTCGGCGTGAACCACCGGCTCATGCTCGTAGTCGAAGGTCAGCACGTTGGTCGCGTAGTCCTTGCCGCGGAAGTCGCGGTTGAGGGCCTGGCCTTCGTCGGCGCCGACGATGCGCACCGTGATCTCGCCCGGCGCCTTCAGCGCCGCGCGGATCCAGCGGGCCACCTTGTGGCGCGGCAGGTGCGCACGGTGCGAGGCGTCGGCAAACTGCAGCGACAGGCGCAGCTCGGGGCGGGCCATCAGCTGCGCTCCGCTGGCGCCGCGTCGTAAGCCTCGACGATGCGCGCAACCAGCGGGTGGCGCACCACGTCGGCGGCGGTGAAGCGTGTCATCGCGATGCCGTTCACGCGCCGCAGCACCCGCTCGGCGTCGATCAGGCCGCTGTCGGTGCCCTTGGGCAGATCGATCTGGCTCACGTCGCCGGTCACCACGCATTTGCTGCCGAAGCCGATGCGCGTGAGGAACATCTTCATCTGCTCGCGGGTGGTGTTCTGCGCCTCGTCGAGGATCACGAACGCATGGTTGAGCGTGCGGCCCCGCATGAAGGCGAGCGGCGCGATCTCGATGTTGCCCTTCTCGAAGGCCTTGCCCACGCGCTCGAAGCCCATCAGGTCGTAGAGCGCGTCGTAGAGCGGGCGCAGGTAGGGGTCGACCTTCTGCGCCAGGTCACCGGGCAGGAAGCCCAGGCGCTCGCCGGCTTCGACCGCCGGGCGGGTGAGGATGATGCGCTGCACCGCGCTGCGCTCGAGCGCATCGACCGCGCACGCCACCGCGAGAAAGGTCTTGCCGGTGCCCGCCGGGCCGATGCCGAAGGTGATGTCGTGCGTGCGGATGTTGTTCAGGTAGAGGTGCTGGTTGGGCGTGCGGCCCGCCAGATCGGCACGGCGCGTGCGCAGCACGACCTCCTCACCGTCGGCGTCTTCCGCACGCTCGGCGCCTGGCGCTGCGGCCCGCCTGCGGGCACGCGGCACGTCGGCCAGCGCTTCCACCAGG
This sequence comes from Piscinibacter gummiphilus, assembly GCF_032681285.1. NCBI lineage: Bacteria > Pseudomonadati > Pseudomonadota > Betaproteobacteria > Burkholderiales > Sphaerotilaceae > Rhizobacter > Rhizobacter gummiphilus. Next base: position 511,313 of record NZ_CP136336.1, on the reverse strand, counting down.
GCGAGCTGGAACGCTTCGGCCGAGATCGGCTTGCGCGCGCGGTCGTAGAGCGTCTGCAGCAAGGCTACCGCGCGCTCCGCATCGGCCTTCGCCCCTTCGATGCGGAACGACTCGTTGCGCCGCGAGATGCTCACGTCGAAGGCCGACTCGATGTTGCGCAGGTGCTCGTCCAGGCTGCCGCACAAATGGGCCAGGCGGATGTTGTCGAGCGGGATGAAGGCGTGGCGAAGGATCAAGCGTGAACCTCTCTACAAAAGGCGATTGTCGCCCCGCGTGCCGGCCCACGCCGAGCAGGGACACCCTCCTGCACAATCGGCGCCCATGCGCGATCGCCTCCGTCTCCGCTCCCAGCCCTTTTCGTGGATGAGCCTGCTGGTGCTCTGGCTGCTGACTGCTGCCGCGCTGGAGGGGCGTGCCGCGCCGGCCGAGGGCAAGGTCATCGTCATGCAGCAAGCCATCACAGCGACCGGCGCGGGCGAGCAGTTCCCGGACGAGCAGACCGTGCGCCCCGTGTCCCTGCCCGACGACTGGTGGCGCAGCCGGCCGCGCGAAGACGGCCCGGTGTGGTACCGGCTGCGCTTCGACGCGCCCGAGGCCGCCGGAAGCCCCGAGCATCTGATGGCCGCCTACATCCAGCGGGTGTGCAGCAACGCCGAGGTTCACCTCAACGGCTTCCTCGTGCACAGCGGCGGGCGCATGACGGAGCCGCTCACGCGCAACTGCGCCTACCCGCAGCTGGTGCCGCTGCCGGCCAGCCTTCTCAAGGCCGAGGGCAACACGCTCGACATCAAGGTGCAGGGCTACGCGGTGCAGAAGGTCTCGTCGCGCCAGCGCTCGGGCGGCCTCTCGGCCGTGAAGATCGGGCCGCAGGCGCTGCTCGCCGAAGAGCAGGCTTCGCAGACCTTCTGGAACGTGACGGCCCTTCAGATGCTGGCCGTGGCCACCACCGTGCTGGCCGCCTTCCTGCTCTTCCTGCGGGCGATCAACCCGAAGGAGGCGCACCTCGGCTACCTGGGGTTGCTCATCCTCGGGTGGAACGCGCTCGGCCTGCGCAGCTGGTGGGCCCACGTGCCGCTCGACACCCACACCGTCGAGCTGCTCACCTGCGTCGGGTTTGCCATCGTCACCGGGCTCACGGTGCAGTTCCTGTTGAGCTACAGCGCCCTGCGCTCGCGCATGATCGAAGCCGGCCTGCTGGCGCAATGCCTGATGGTGCCGCTGACGCTGGCGCTGGCCGGGCCGCAGCGCCTCTTCAACCTCAGCAGCGCCTGGAACCTGCTGATGGTGCTGGAGGTGGTGGCGATGATGGTGCTCTACCTCTACACCGAGTGGCACGCCCGGCGGCGGACCTTCTGGCCGATGGCGGCGATGATGGCGGCGCTCGCGCTGCTGGTGGCGATGGACCGGGCCGCGCAGTTCGACTGGATGCCGCGGGTGAACCTGCTCAACTACGCGCTGCCGGTGATCTTCTTCGCCATCGCCTCGCGCCAGATCAAGATGTTCGGCCACGCACTGCGCTCGGCCGAAGCGGCACGCAACTCGCTCGATCGCCGCCTCGCCGAAGCCACCGCCGAGATGGAGCGCAACTACGTGCAGATGGCCGAGCTGCGTGTCGAGCAGGTCACCGAGAAGGAGCGCAAGCGCATTGCCGGCGACCTGCACGATGACCTGGGCGCGAAGCTCCTGACCATCGTGCACACGAGCGAATCGGAGCGCATCTCCTCACTCGCGCGCGAGGCGCTGGAAGAGATGCGCCTGTCGGTGCGGGGCCTCACCGGCAAGCCGCTGCCGGTGGCCGACGCGCTGGCCGACTGGCGGGCCGAGACCGTCTCTCGCCTCGGCCAGGCCGGCATCGAGGTCGACTGGCGCAGCCCCACCGAAGACGTGACGCAGTTGCTCTCGGCCCGCGCTTTCGTGCAGACGACGCGCATCCTGCGCGAGGCGGTGAGCAACGTCATCAAGCACAGCGGCGCCTCGCATTGCAAGGTGCGCTGCACCCTGGGCCAGCAGGACTTCGTGCTGGTGGTGCAGGACAACGGCAAGGGCATCCCGATGGAACTCGACGGCAAGCTCGACCGCGGCCACGGCATGGCCAGCATGAAGCACCGCGCCAAGCAGATGCAGGGGCAGTGCCTGGTGGAGTCGGGCCCCGGCTACGGAACCGTGATCCGGCTCACGCTTCCGTTGGGTATGGCTTGACATTGGGTTTCGCCAGACGGTTTGCAGAACCGCTGGACTGTTAGGATGCACTTCGGTTTTTCACCGTGCGAGTTGCCGCCATGAACAAGATCCTGTTGTTGGAAGACCTGCCCGAAATCCGCAGCTGGCTCAAGGCGCTGGCCTTGCAGGTGTTTCCGCAGGCCCAGGTGTTCGAAGCCGCGCGGGTGCACGATGCGCTGGCGCTGATCACCGCCGAGCGTTTCGAGATCGCCATGATCGACCTCGGTCTGCCCGACGGCTCCGGCGTCGACGTGGTCGCCGCCCTGCAGAAAGCCCAGCCCGAAGCGCAGTCGGTCGTCGTGACCATCCACGACGACGACGACCACCTCTTCCCCGCGCTGCAGGCCGGCGCCTTCGGCTACCTGCTGAAGGAACAACCGCGCGAACATTTCGTCGAGCAGCTGCAGCGCATCAGCCAGGGCGAACCGCCGCTGTCGCCGTCGATCGCCCGCCGCGTGATCGCCTATTTCGCGGCACAGAACAAACCGCAGGAACGCCCGCAGAACCTGCCCCACGTGCAGCTCACCGACCGTGAGAACGAAGTGCTGCTGTGGGTGGCCAAGGGCTTCACGCTGCCTGAAATCGGCGTGCAGCTGAACCTCTCGCGCCACACCATCGCCGACTACGTGAAGCAGATCTACCGCAAGCTCAACGTGAGTTCGCGCGCCGAGGCGGCCCTCGAAGCCCAGCGCCTCGGCCTCTTCCGTCGCTGAGCGGCCGTCGATGATCGGTCGCCTCACCGGGCTGCTCGCAGAAAAGAACCCACCGCAACTGCTCGTGGACGTGGGTGGCGTCGGCTACGAAGTCGACGTGCCCATGAGCACGTTCTACAACCTGCCTGCCTTGGGCGAGCGGATCTCGCTGCTCACGCACTTCGTGGTGCGTGAAGACGCGCAGGTGCTGTTCGGCTTCCTCACCGCCGAAGAGCGTGCGACCTTCCGCCAGCTCGTGAAGATCTCGGGCGTCGGGCCACGCACGGCCTTGTCGATCCTGTCGGGCCTGAGCGTGGGCGAGTTGGCGCAGGCCGTGTCGCTGCAGGAAAGCGGGCGTCTCATCAAGGTGCCGGGGATCGGCAAGAAGACGGCCGAGCGCCTGCTGCTCGAACTGAAGGGCAAGCTCGGACCCGATCTCGCGCTGCCCACGAGCGTGGCCAGCGACGCCCAGGCCGACATCCTGCAGGCGCTGGTCGCCCTGGGCTACAGCGACCGCGAAGCCGCCCTGGCGCTCAAGAGCCTGCCAGCCGACGTGGGCGTGAGCGACGGCATCAAGTTGGCGTTGAAGGCATTGGCCAAATAGCGTGGCCAAAAACTGCACAGGCGTGCAAACATTGCTTACAACTTGCACCGGGTCACGGGGGCAGGGCCTGAAATGTCCCGGTCATGGCCAGGGGCGACACATAAAATTCGCCGGCTTTTTGCAGCGTCGCTGTCCATGTCCGACCTGATCAACCCTCGTCTCTTCGCTCGTGTCGAGCGTTCCCTGCGCAAGCGGTTGAACGTCAACGTGACGCCTCATCTGAAACGTTGCGCCGCTCATGCCAAGAGCGAAGACGATTTCATGGCCGCCGCCGCCCGCATGCTGATCAACCAGCAGGAGCGGCAGGAGTGGCTGGCGTCGTGGGCGACGCGCCGCCACAACGAAAGCGCCGACACCACGCCGGCCGACCTGGACACCACCACGCCCTCATCGCTCGATGCTCCCCTGCAGCGCACCTTCCGCATCACGCCCCAGCAGCGCGAGCGTGTGCGTGAAGCGCTGGCCAACGAACTCGGTCCGATTGCCGACCTGTTGCTCGACAACGAAGCCCGCCGCGCCGACTCCGTGACCGAATTGCTGCAACGCCTGGAATCGCACCTGGAAAGCGACGAACAGCGCGCCCGTTTCCGCCAGTCCACGCTATCTTCCCGTTCGCTCGACGCCTGAGTCGAGCTCCTGGCAGTTGGTTGTGAAGCGCCTACGGTGCCCACCGCGGCGGAGACTCGAATTCGTTTGACTTTCCGAGACCTTCCATGAACCTGAAGCTCAGATTCAACCTGGTGTTCACGCTGCTGTTCATCATCGCGCTGGCCGTGGCTGGCGGCACGGTCTACCGCCTGGTGCAGGCCAATGCGAGTGCCGAAGTGGTGCGAGATGCGCAGCGCCTGATGGACGTGGCCATCGCCGTGCGCGGCTACACCGTCGACAACATCAAGCCGCACCTCGACCCGCTGCTCGACCGCCATTTCCTGCCGGAAACGGTGCCGGCGTTCGCCGCCACCGAGACCCTCGCGCGCCTGGCCGCCAAGCAGCCCGGCTACAGCTACAAGGAAGCGACGCTCAACCCGACCAATCCGCGCGACAAGCCCACCGACTGGGAGCGGAAGATCGTCGACCGCTTCCGCGCCGAGCCGAAGACCACCGAGTTGTCGGGTGAAGTGGAAACCGGCAAAGGCGATCTCTTCTACGTCGCCCGGCCGATCCGCATCACCAACGCCGCGTGTCTCGCCTGCCACAGCACGCCGGCCGCCGCACCACCCAGCCTGATTGCGCGTTATGGCGACAAAGCCGGCTTCGGCTGGCAGCTCAACGAGATCGTTGGCGCACAGATCGTGGCAGTTCCCACCACGCTGCCGCGTGAGAAGGCCCAGCAGCTCTTCGCCACCTTCACCGGGTCGCTCGTCGCGGTGTTCGTCGCCCTCTTCCTGGTGCTGAACTGGTTGCTTCAACGCCTGGTGGTCAAGCCGGTGCGCGAAGTGGCCATGGCCGCACGTCGCGTGAGCCAGGGCGACATGTCCCTGGCCGAGTTCTCCGAAGACCGCCCCGACGAGATCGGCACGCTGCAGAAGTCGTTCAACCGCATGCGCCGCAGCCTGGTCAAGGCGATGGGGATGCTGAGGAACTGACGCCTAGTGCTTCATCTCGTGAGAGGCGCCAGCGCCTTCCACGTTGACCGTCACGGTCACCTCGCCGGCCTTTTCGAACTTGAGCTTGAGCGGGAACTTGTCGCCCTGCTTGAGCGGCGCCTTCAGGCCCATCAGCATGATGTGCAGGCCACCGGGCTTGAGTTCGACGGCCTGCCCGGCGGGCACCTCGACGGCCGACACCTCGCGCATGCGCATCACGTTGCCTTCCATCTTCATCTCGTGCAATTCCACGCTCGCGGCCACATCGGCGCTGGCCGAGACCAGCTTGTCGCCAGCCGCGCCGGCGTTGCGCACGCTCAGGTAGGCGCCGCCCGTGGGCTGGCCCGGTGCGGTGGCGCGGGCATAGGGGTGGCCGATCGTCAGCTCCCCGAGCTTGAACGAGTGGGCGTGGGCGGCCAGTGCGAGGGCGCTCAGCGAAAGTGCGGCCAGCAGTCGGCGGGTGAGGGTGAGGGTCATGTCGGAGCTCCTGGGGGTTGAGGGAATGATCACAGGTCGAACTTGAGTTCGGCGTTGAAGGTGCGCTGCGTGTAGGGGTGGAAGGCCCAGTAGCGCTCGTTGTTGAAGTTGTCGATGCCGAAGGCGGCCGACCACTGTCTGTCGAATCGATAGACCACGCGCACGTCGGCCACCAGGAACGAGCTGACGCCGGTGTAGGTGCGGCCGTTGGGGTCGCTGTTGTCGAGCGTGCCGTATTGCTTGCCGCTGTAGCGCAACCCGAGGCTCGCGCTCCAGTGGTCATCGACCTTGTAGCTGGCCAGCCCGGTGGCGCGCCAGCGTGGCACGCGGGGTTGCCAGTGGCCGACGCTCGCGGGGAATTTGTCGTTCCTCACGATGCGCGAATCGGCGAAGGTGAGGCTCGCATTGAGGTCCAGACCTCGAACGATGGCTTGAGGCCATTGCAACGCCAACTCTAGGCCACGCGTGCGGATGGCGTCGACGTTCTGCACGCGGGTGACGAACGGGACCACCGTCACGTCGGTCTGCGCATACAGCGCGTCTTCGGTGCGTTCGGCAAAGAAGGTCGTGCGCAGCAGGCCCATGCCGAGGCTGCGCTCAGCCGTCAGTTCGCCGGTCCATGAGGTTTCGGGGCGCAGGGACGGGTCCCCCTGTGTGCCCGCCGAGGCCGTCTGGTACAGCTCGACCACCGTGGGCGCCCGCACCGCACGGCCGAGCGAGGCCTTCAGCAACCAGGCCTCGTCCAGCGCATGCGAGATCGCGAGCTTGGGCGAGAACCAGTTTTCCCGACGCTCGGCCTGGGTCGCCACCGGTGACCTGGCCTCCCACTGCTCCACGCGAGCGCCGAATACCGCGCGCCAGTCCGGCGAGAGGTGCCAGGCGTCCTGCATCCACAGGCTTTGCAGCCACGAACGGCCGGACGTGGCCTGGCTGCGCAGCTTGAAGGCGTCGCGTTGCACACCGGCCTCGACCGTGTGCATGGTGCCGACCGGCCGCCAGATGCCTTTGAGCGCCAGCGTGTTCCAGCCGGTGCCCTGCATGTCGGTGAGGCCGGTCGCCGAGTTGTGCACGTCGTCGCGCCGGTAGTCGTAGACGCTGGCCGCGGCCTCCCAATCCCACTCGGCGCGGGTCTGGCTCTTGAGGCTCAACCCTTGGGCCACATGGTCCAGCCGGGCCTTGCTGCTCGCGAAATCGCCCGGCACCAGCACATAGTCGCGCCCGTCGATGTTGACCGTGCCGGTGGTGACGACGTTGCCGCCCGCATCGCGCAGATAGCTCCGCCCCTCGCGCTCGGTGTCGTTGCGCCAGTAGCCGAGCGTGTACGAGGCCCGCAGGGTCGGCGTGATGTCATACGCCAGCTTCAGCTTGGCGTGGTCCTGCACGGTGTGGCTGCGGCCGCCGTCGCCGAGGATCCACCAGTCCTGCACCGAGGGGTTGCGATCGGCCACCGCGCCCGTGACTGGCACGCCGCTGTTGCCCACCGTGCCTTGTGCCACGCGCCTGTTTGCAAACGTGATCGGCTGCCCTTCACTGTCGAGCCGGCTCACGTTGAACCACCACGACAACCCACCCTCCCCGCTCCCCAGCGCCGCGCTGCCGGACTGCCCGCCGAAGCGGTCGTGGGTGGCGTATTGCTTATAGCGCTGCGAGTAGCCCTGCAGCTTCACATGGGCCTCGAAGGCGCGGGGCATGCGCGTCACGTAGTCGACCACCGCACCGACCGAGTTGCCCGGGTAGGCGGCGGAGAACGGACCGTAGAGCACGTCGACGCGGTCGATCTCCTCCGGCGTCACCAGCCCCCAGCGGGGCGTGAAGGTCGCGCCGTTGCCGAGCAGGTTCGACAGCAGGATGCCGTCGGCGTAGACCAGCGAGCGCGCGCTGTTGCCCGTGCCCGAGGCGCGGCTCGCCAGGACCGCATGGTCGTGATCGCCGATGTAGCGTTTGCGCACGTTCAGGCTCGGGAAGTACTTCAGCGCATCTTCCGAATCGGTCGCGTTGATGCTGCGCGCGATCTGCGCGGCGTCGATGCTTTCGGTGGTGGTCGGGATTTCCAGCGGCAGGGTCGCGGGGCGGCCCCCGACGATGGTGACGCGGTCGAGCTGGGCCTGCGCAGCGGCCAGGCTCGACCACGCAGCGGCGACGGCCAGCGTCGCCAGGGAAGGCTTGTTCATGAAGAGGGAAGGCCCGGGCACGAGCGCCACGGGGCCAGGGCAAGACTCAGGAGGCCGGCATCGACGCCGGCCGCGGCACGACTTCGCTCAGGCGAGCGCCGGTGGGCCTTGCTTGAGTCTGGCCCGCCAACGGGCGCTGGCGTCGGGCGCCGTCTCCACGGCCTGCGGCGAGGGGATCGCCTGCGGCGCGCCCGGGGTCAGGCTCGGCAGGGCGGCCGGCTGCGGCGCGGCCAGCGCCATCACCGCGCTCAGCGCACAGTGGTCGCCGGCATGCGTGGCCTGATGGTCGGGCGCGGGCTCGCCATCGAGCACGATGGTCTTCACGCCATACACCGTGCAGACCTCGACCAGCGCCTTGCCCTGCGCCTCGGCCGACGCGCTCGCCAGGAGCGGCACCGCCGCCTTCAGCAGCAGCGCGCAGGCGAAGAGCCACAAGGCAAATCGCGAGCGGATCAGCGCTGACGGGGGACGGCGAGACATGGGGCGAGATTGTGCCAGCCCACCCGCCAGACCCTGACCGCGAGGGCCGCTGCACAATGCGCGGCATGAGCATTCAGACCGATGATTTCGCGCCCTCGCGCCGGGTCGTGAGCGCCGTGCCCGCCTCGCCCAACGAAGAGGCGATCGAGCGTGCGCTGCGCCCCAAGGGCCTGGCCGAGTACGTGGGCCAGGCCAAGGCGCGCGAGCAGTTGGAGATCTTCATCGGCGCCGCGCAGAAGCGAAAGGAAGCGCTCGACCACGTGCTGCTCTTCGGCCCGCCGGGCCTGGGCAAGACCACGCTCTCGCACATCATCGCCAACGAGCTGGGCGTGAACCTGCGCCAGACCTCCGGCCCCGTGCTCGAGAAGCCGAAGGACCTGGCCGCCATCCTCACCAACCTCGAGAAGAACGACGTTCTCTTCATCGACGAGATCCACCGCCTCTCACCCGTCGTCGAAGAGATCCTCTACCCGGCGCTCGAGGACTACCAGATCGACATCATGATCGGCGAGGGCCCCGCCGCGCGCAGCATCAAGCTCGACCTGCAGCCCTTCACGCTGGTGGGCGCCACCACGCGCGCGGGCATGCTGACCAACCCGCTGCGCGACCGCTTCGGCATCGTGGCGCGGCTGGAGTTCTACACCTCGGAGGAGCTCGCGCGCATCGTGCACCGCTCGGCCGGCCTGCTCGAGGTGGCGGCCGACGCCGAAGGCGCCTTCGAGATCGCACGCCGCTCGCGCGGCACGCCGCGCATCGCCAACCGCCTCCTGCGGCGCGTGCGCGACTACGCCGACGTGAAGGGCGATGGCCGCATCACCAAGGCCATCGCCGACAAGGCGCTCGCCATGCTCGACGTCGACCCGCAGGGCTTCGACGTGATGGACCGCAAGCTGCTCGAAGCGGTGATCCACCGCTTCGACGGTGGCCCGGTGGGCCTCGACAACGTGGCCGCGGCCATTGGCGAAGAGGCCGGCACCATCGAAGACGTGATCGAGCCCTATCTCATCCAGCAGGGCTTCCTGCAACGCACGCCGCGCGGGCGCATCGCCACGCTCGCCGCCTACCGGCACCTGGGCGTGGCACCGCCCAAGAGCGCAGGCGACCTGTTCGACGCGGGCTGAGCCGCCTCAGGCCAGCGGCAGCCGCAGCGTGACCAGCGCCCCGCCCAGCCGGGGCGATTCACCGATCACGACGCTGCCGCCGTGGATCTCCACGATGCGCCGCACGATCGCAAGCCCCAGCCCGGCGCCGGGCGCACTGCTGCGGTCGACCCGCACGAAGCGTGCGAACACCCGCTCGCGCATCTGCGGCGGCACGCCGGGCCCGCTGTCGTGCACCAGCCACTGCGCCTGCCCGTCGCCCGCCTCCGCCAGCGCCTCGATCAGCACCTCGCCCCCGGGCGGTGTGTGCACCAGTGCGTTCTCGATCAGGTTGCGCAGCACCACCGCCAGCGCATCGTGGTTGCCGCGCACGCTCACGAGCGGGCGGCCCGGGCTCCAGTGCAGGCGGATGCCTTTCTCTTCCGCCAGGGGCGCCACGCCGGCCCACACCGAGGTGGCCAGCTCCCACAGGTCGACCGTTTCGTGCAGGGCGAACTGCGACGGGTCGCGGTCGTAGCGGGCCAGGGCCAGCAGCTGGCCGATGAGCGTGGTCGAGCGGTCGATGGCCACGTCCATCTGCTCCAGCGCTTCGCGTCGCTCCTCGGCACTGCGCGCCCGCTGCGCGTTGCGCACCAGGATCTTGAGGCCCGACAGCGGCGTGCGCAGCTCGTGCGCCGCATCGCTCGTGAAACGCTGCTCGTAGCGCAGCGTCTGGCTCATGCGCCGCATGAGTCCGTTGAAGGCACCGATCACCGGGGCGAGCTCGGCTGGTTGCCCTTCCAGCTCGACCGGCGACAGGTCGGCCGCCGACTTGCCCGCCAGCGCCTCGGCGGTGTCGTGGAGCGGCGCGAAGGCCTGGTCGAGCTGGCGGCGGATGAGCAGCAGGAACACGCACAGCGCCGACAGCATGCCAATGCACAGCGCGAGCGACACCCACAGCCCGTAGTGCTGGTGGCGCTCGGGGCTCGCGGCCATCTGGATCTGGAAGCTGTGCTCGCGGTTCCAGGTGTTGTAGGTGCGCAGCGGCTGGCCGTCGAGCACGGTGTCGCCGAAGCCGGCCGCGCCCGGTGCCAGCGGCGTGCGGGCCGGTGCGTTGGCGCTGCGGTAGCCCAGCACCCCGCCCTGCTGCCAGACCTGGTAGACGATCTTGTCGCTGAAGACCTCGTCGGTGTCGTCGCTCACGTCGCCGCCGCCGGTGCGCTGGATCTCGGCCAGCTCGTGGTCGGCGAAGGCGAGCGCCATGTGCGCCAGCTCGCGCAGCGAGGCGTCGAACATCGCGTCGGACTCATGCCGTGCGAGCGCCACGATGGCGAGCGTGACCACCAGCCAGGTCAGGCCCGACACCAGCGCGATGCTGCGCAGGCAGCGGTACTTCAGGCTACGCGGCGCAGCGAGGAAGCGCCGCCAGGCGCTCTCAGGCTGCGCGCGCTGTGCCGGCGGCACGGCCTCAGAGGGGGAGGAGGTAGCCGTTGCCATGCAGGGTCTGAATGAAGTCGCGCCCGAGTTTCTTGCGCAGCTTGTGGATGTAGACCTCGGCCGAGTTGCCTTCGACCTCGCCGCCCCAGGCGCCCAGTTGCTCTTCGATGCGCTGGCGCGGCACCGGCTTGCCGGCCGATTCCATCAGCAGGCGCAGCACGGTGAACTCGCGCCCGGTGAGCCACAGCGGCAGGCCGTCGCGGGTGGCGCGGTGGTCGCGCAGGTCGATCTCGACGCCACGGCACGCCAGCACCGCGCCGGGCACGCCATGCGAACGCCGCGTGACGGCGCGCAGGCGGGCCAGCAGCTCGTCGAGGTCGAAGGGCTTGCCGAGGTAGTCGTCGGCGCCGAGGTCGAGCCCACGCACGCGGTGCGGCACGTCGCTCAGGGCGGTGACGATGATCACCGGCACGCGCCAGTCGGTCTGGCGGATGCGGTGCAGCACGTCGAGCCCGGGCAGGCCGGGCAGGTCGAGGTCGAGCACCAAGGCGGCGTAGTCGCCCTGCCGGAAGGCGGTGTAGGTGTCGATGCCATCGCGCGTCCAGGCCACGTCGAGGCCTTCGCGGCTCAGGCCGACCCGCAGCGCCTGGCCGAGCACCGGGTCGTCTTCGGCGAGCAAAACACGCATGTCCAGTGCCTCCTTCGGATAGGCGAGCCTCCTGGCACACCGAGTTACAGCCAGTTACGTTTATGAAACCGCGGCGCGCCGACCACTAATGCACGCATGTGCACTTCTACCCTAGATTAAATCCGACAGGGGCCCGTCCGAGCGAAAAGTTGAGCGGCCTTCCTGGGTGAAGGGGGTCCGCGCGGCCCCTTTCCTTCCACAAAAAAGCACGCCGTGCAGGAGACCACCATGACCCGCCAAGCCACGTCCGCCGAGACCCCGCCAGGCCCCTCCACCGAGGCCTCGCCCCGCAGCGACACCCCCACCTTCGTCATCCACTGGCTGATGGTCGTCGGCCTGGCCGTGAGCCTCCTGACCGGCCTGCGCATCGCCGACAGCGACGGCCGCCTCGGCTGGCGCTGGATCGAGCCGCTGCTGCTGCAAGGCGACGTGGGCCGCTGGCACGTGTGGAGCGCCTACCTGCTGCTGGGGGCCGCTTCGGCCTACGTGGCGCTGCTGTGGCGCGGCGCGCTCGGCGGGCGGGTGAAGCTGATGCCGGCGAGCCTCACCGCCGCCGACCCGGCACAGCGCCGCCGTGGCTGGAACCGGCTGCTCTACTGGGTCGCCTTCGCCCTGCTCGCGGTGGCCGGCGCCAGCGGCGCGCTGATGTACTTCGCGGCCGGCCGCCTGCCCGAGCCGCTGGTGGCCAACGTGCACCAGGCCGCCGCCTGGGGCTTCGTCGCCTACGTCGGCCTGCACGTGGCGGCGCAGCTGTGGCTGGGCGGCGTGGCGCAGTTGCTGAAGATCCTGCGCCCGCGCATGGCCTACGGCGCGGCAGGTCTCGCGGCGATGGGCGTGGCCGGTGCCGCGTGGGCGGTGCTGGCGGGCGGCGAGCGGGTCGCCACCTCCGAGCTGCACATGCGCCGCGTGGCGGTGCTGCCGGTGGTCGACGGCCTGCCCGACGACGCGGCCTGGAAAGACGCCCCCGCCGTGACGGTGCACACCACGCGCGGCGCCAACTTCCCGCAGGGCGAGACGGCGGTGACGATCCGCGCAGTGCGCGACGCGACCGACGCGGTCTTCCTCTTCGAGTGGCCCGACAGCACCCGCAGCCACAAGCACCTGCCGCTCGTGAAGACGGCGCAGGGCTGGCAGGTGAAGGAGTCGCGCTACGCGAAGAACGATGAAGACGACTACTACGAAGACAAGTTCGGCGTGATGTTCTCGCGCCTGGCCAGCATGGGCGGTGGCGCGGCCCAGCTCGGCTCGCACCCGCTGCCCGGCAAGCCCGCGCCGACGGCCGGCCGCGGCCTGCACGCCACCACCGACGGCAGCATCGTCGACGTGTGGCACTGGAAGAGCGTGCGCTCGGGCGGCCTCGGCCAGATCGACGACAACTACTTCGGCCCGCCCCTGCCCGCCGAAACCGGCAAGCGCTACACCGGCGGCTACACGCAGGACCCCAAGCAGTCGGGCGGCTTCGACCAGAACTGGGACAAGATCCCCGGCAGCCCCTACGTGCGGCCCAAGTTCCTGCCGCGCGACATGGCCGCCCTGCAGGCCCGCGTCGGCCCGATCGACCTGAGCCCCACCCACGGCGACACCCAGCTGCTGGCGATGAGCAAGGCCGAGACGGTGCCCTACAGCGCCGAGCTCGACACCTACCCCGTGGGCACGGTGCTGCCCTCGGTGGTGCTGGAAGCGCCCTTCACCGGCGACCGCGGCGACGTGGCGGCCGTGGGCACCTGGAAAGACGGCCGCTGGCGACTCGAAGCCCGTCGCAAGCTCGACACGCACTCCGCCTACGACCTGCCCTTCGAGACCGGCCTGTCGGTGTGGGTCTCGGCCTTCGACCACAGCCAGGCCCGCCACACGCGGCACACGCACCCGGTGCGCCTGGTGCTCGACTGACCCGGCGCAGGAGCACCGACATGACGACTCGACTGTCCATCCGCCAATGGGCCGCACCAGTGACGCTGCGCGACAAGCAGACGCTGCTGGAGGCCGCCCTGGCCGCCGGTGTGCCCTTCCCTCACAACTGCATGAGCGGCGAATGCGGCGCCTGCAAGTGCCGCGTGCTCGACGGCCAGGTGGAGCACGACCCGCACCTGCCCGAGGCGCTGAGCGCCGACGAGCGAGCACAAGGCCTGGTGCTCGCCTGCCGCTCGCGGGCCCGCGGGCCGGTGGCGGTGGAGTGGCTGGTGCCCGAGCGGGTGCGCCAGGCGCTGCCGCCGCCGCGCCACCTCAAGGTGCGCGTGACCGACAAGACCCGCGCCTCGCACGACGTGATCCGCCTGCGGGTCGCGGTGCAGGGCCACGCTCTGCACTTCGTGCCCGGCCAGTACGCCCGCCTGCGCGTGGGGCGGCTGCCGGCGCGCAGCTATTCGATGGCCAACCTGCCGGGCGAGGGCGAGCTGGAGTTCCACATCCGCCTGGTGCCGCAGGGGCTCGTGAGCGGGCACATCGCGCAGCACCTCGACGTGGGCGACACGCTGCGTCTCGAAGGCCCGTTCGGCAGCGCCACCTGGCAGGGGGTGCAGCCCGGCCCGCTGCTGCTGGTGGCGGGGGGCACGGGGCTCGCGCCGATCATGTCCATCCTCGGGGCGGCACTCGACGACGGGCACCCCGACATCCACGTCTACCACGGCGTGCGCGACGAACGCGACCTCTACGACAGCGACATCCTGATGTCGCTGCACGCCGCACAGCGCCTGCGCTACACGCCGGTGCTGTCGGCCCCGGGTGCGGCCACGCCGCGCCGCACCGGCTTCGTCCACGAGGTGCTGGCGCGCGACTTCCCCCGGCTCGACACCGCCGCCCTCTACGCCGCGGGCCCACCGCCGATGGTGGAGGCGGTGCGCGCCCACGCGCTCGCCGCCGGGCTCGATGCGCAGCACATCGCGGCCGATGCCTTCCACCCAGCCGCGCCGGCGGGCCTCAGCCTGGTGGACCGCCTGCGGCGGCTTTTCCGCGCACAGGTGCCCGCCGCGGCCTGAGCCGCGGGCGACTGGCCTCAGAGCAGGTCTTCGACCACCAGCCAGTGGTACTTCACGGCGCTGCGTGCGCCGAGGTGGCGGGCGATGTCCATCGCGCGGTCGGTGTGCGGGCCGTCGGGCGCGTAGACGAGCAGCCAGCCGCAGCCTTCGCTGGCCAGCTGCTGGTAGCGGCGCATCAGCGTCACCTCGTAGCCGAAGCCGGCGAGCTGGCTGGCGCGCGGCAGCATCGCGTCCATCTGCTCGCGCTCTTCGTCATGGTCGTAGAAGAGCACGTCGTCGGCATCGAAGCCCGCGTCGTACAGGGCCTGCATCGCCTGCCGCGCGGTGGCGTCGTCGGGAAAGGCCAGCAGCACATGCCCGACCGGGTTGTAGGTGCCGAGCGACTGCGGCCGATCGGCCTTGGTCATGCGCTTGATCGCCATGAATGCCTCCTGCGGAAACACCGGATGCTTCAACCATAGGCGACCGATCGTTCATTTCAATCCGCTAATCACCCCAGCCTGTGACGAGGCCGAACCAGCACACCGCCGTCACCAGGTTCATCGGCATGGTGAGCACGCTCGGCACGTAGAAGAACGCCGACAACCGCGGGCTGGCGAGCACGAGCTCGCAGAAGTACGCCACGATGAAGAGGAGGCTGCCGAGGACGAGCCAGCGCCGCATGTAGGTGGGCAGCCAACGTGCCTGCGCGCGGTTGTGGCGCAGCGCCGCCGCACGCGCGAAGACATCACCCCGGCTGGCGTCGAAGAACAGCCAGCCGTAGAATAGATAGCGATACAGCAGCGAATGGAAAGGCAGGTACGGCATGGCGCCCTCGCGTCCGTGGTTCGACTCCGGACGGCCGGGCGGGTTCCGGCCTAGCCGCGCTCGCCACGCTTGAGGTGCGCCTCGACGTCCTTCGCGCGGTCGCCGACCTTGGCGACGGCCTTCTTCAGTTCGTCCTTCGTGACACCGTACTTGCGGGCCCAGTCGTTGAGCTCGTAGTCCTGGTGCACGTTGATGCGTTCGCGGTCCTGGCCGCCGGCTTGCTGCTTGCTGTCAGACATGCGGGTCTCCTGTGGTGGGCGATGCGGCACGGTACGCCGCGCGCCGCGCCGGCGATGTCGGAGTCCCGCGCATCCCGCCGTAGGAGAAGCGTCGCCGGCATCAAGGTGCCGCGACCGGCGCGGCTCAGCGAAGCTCGGGCCGCTCGCTGACCCAGCCGACTACGCACAGCCCCAGCACGACACCCCCAGCCCCCGCCAGCTGCTCGGGCAGGCTGAGCCGGTGGGCGTTCCACAGCAGCAGCGAGGTCGCGCCGAGCAAGGCGACGAAGAGACCCGCCGACACCCACTGCGCGCCGCGCGACATCGGCGGGTCGTAGCGCTGCACTTGCGCGATGTCGAACGCCGGCTTGGGGAAGCGCGCCGCCACGTCAGCCGGGCGCCAGCCGGGGTGCATGAACCACACGCGCAGCTTGTCGCCCCAATGCTTCGCGTGCCACGAGTCCTTGAAGAGCTCGGCGTAGTACTGCAGGTTGGCCCACACCGGGTTCCAGCTGCGCAGCGGGCCGCGGGTGCCGTAGACGATGGGCTCGCGGTCGTCTTCTTCGATGAAGCTGCCGAAGAGGCGGTCCCACACGATGAAGATGCCGCCGTAGTTCTTGTCGAGGTAGCGGTCGTTGACCGCATGGTGCACGCGGTGATTGCTCGGCGCGCAGAACCAGCGGTCGAACCAGCCGAGCTTGCCGATGTGCTGCGTGTGCACCCAGTACTGGTAGAGCAGGTCGATCAACGCCACCACGCCGAAGACGAGCGGCGGAAAGCCGAGCACCGCCATCGGCAGGTAGAAGAGCCAGCCGCCGACCCAGCCACTGCCGGTTTGCCGCAGCGCCGTGCTGAGGTTGTAGTCCTCGCTCTGGTGGTGCACCACGTGCGCGGCCCAGAAGAGCGCCACCGTGTGGCCGAGGCGGTGGTGCCAGTAGTAGCAGAAGTCGTAGAGCACGAGGCCTGCGACCCACACCCACACGTCCTTCGCCGACAGCTTCCAGAGCGACGCGTGCTCGAACACGAGCGCGTACAGCCACACCGTGAAGAGCGCGGCGAAGAGGTTGACGAGCTGGCTGATGATGCCCAGGCCGATGCTGTTCATCGCATCGTTGAGCCGGTAGGTGTTGCGGCCACGCTTGAGTCCGACGAGGAACTCGATGCCGATCAACAGGAGGAAGACCGGCGTGGCGAGGACGATCACTTGCGAAGGGGTCAGCATCCTGCGATGGTGGGCCGCCCGAAGCGGCTGCCGCAAGCGGGGCATCCCCGGGTTGGAGACGCCCCTCTAGACCCGTGACCTCACGCCGCGTGGCCGACGCGGTCGTTGCTCTCGTCGAGCGAGCCCTGCTCGAGGTGCGAGGTGTCGCTCCAGCCGACGAGCGTGAAGCCTTCCGGCGTGTAGAGCAGGCGGTTGATGCTGGCGTTGCCGAGCTGCCAGGAGCGGGCGGCCTGCAGGTCGAGCCGCGAGGCGGCGCGGTAGAGGCAGTCCATCACGCCACCGTGCGCCACGATGGCGATCGTCTGCCCCGGGTGCGCCGCCGCGAGGCGCTCGGCCGTGCGCACGCAGCGCTCGTAGAACACGCGCAGCGACTCGCCCACGCCGCCCGGGCTGAAGTCGAGCTCGCGCTTGCGCCAGCGCAGCGATTCCTCGGGCCAGCGTGATTCGATTTCCTGGTAGGTGTGGCCCTCGAAGCTGCCGAAACCCCGCTCGCGCAGGCCCGGCTCGGCGGTGATGGGCAGCCCGGTCGCGCGCGAGATGGCCTGCGCGGTCTGGTGCGCACGCTGCAGGTCGCTCGCGTAGATCGCGTGCAGGTCGTCGTCGGCCACGGCGGCGGCCAGGCGCTCGGCCTGCCAGCGGCCGGTGTCGTTCAGGGGGATGTCGAGCTGGCCCTGGATGCGGGTGTCGACGTTCCAGGCCGTCTCGCCGTGGCGGATGGCGAGCACCCGGGTGACGTGGTTCATCAGGCGAGCAGGTTCTTGTTGAGGGTGTAGATGCCGACGTGCGAGGCGCGTGCGAGCACATGCGGGGCGATGGCCTCGCGCAGCTGCGCGCCGGTGAAGCTGCCCTCGACCGGCGCCTTCGGCACCGACAGCGCGTACAGCGTGAAGACGTACTGGTGCAGCAGCGAATCGTTGAACGGCGGGAAGCAGCCGTCGTAGCCGAAGTACTGGCCGGCCATCGCCGGGTCGCCGGCAAACCAGCCGGTGTAGTCGTTGAGGCCGTGGCGTGCGCCGTGCAGCGTGGCGGGGCCAGGCTTGCCCTTGGGCGTGAGGCCGCCCGAGCTGAACTCGCCTTCCTTGATCTCGCGCAGGCTCGCGGGCAGGTCGGTGAGCACCCAGTGGAAGAAGTCGGTGCGCGGCAGGTCGCTCGGCACTTCGCGGTCGGGCTTGTTGACGTCGTCGCCGCGGCTCGGCACGTCGCCGTCGTGGCAGATCAGCGCGAACGATTTCGTGCCCTCGGGCACCTCGCTCCAGGTGAACTGCGGGTTCACGTTGTCGGACATCGTGGGCCCGCTGTCACCCGGCTTGCCGGCGGCGTAACGGGTGGGGATGCGCGCCCCGTTCTTCCAGCTGGTGCTCGTGAGTTTCATGCGATCAGACTCCCCACACGATGTTTTCGTTGGCCGCCAGGGCGCGCTTCATCATCTCGACCAGCGGCCAGGCGCGCTGGCGCAGCGAGACGCCGTCGCCTTTCGGCGCCTTGCCGTCTTCGGCCTCGGCTTCCTTGCGCGCGGCTTCGTCGGCGGTGATGGCCGCTTCGATGGCCTGCATCGCGGCCGGCATCTGCGCCGGCTCGATGATGCCCTTGGCCGACGGCTCCTTGCCGATCAGGCGCAGCACCTGGTCACCGCTCGGCCCCATCATGATCACATCGCCAGCGGCCTTCGACTTGAACTTGTAGATCATCGGTAGATGTACTCGCGGTTGAAGGGAAAACGGGATTGTGCGCCTCGCATCGGGCCCGAGGCGACGTCGTGGTCGGGCCGGGTCGCCAGCACCTGATGCAGCGAGATCCACCCTTGCTCGAAGCTCATCGCGCTGCCGGCGAGGTAGAGCCGGTAGGCGCGCACCACGCTCTCGCGCGTGAACTCGCGGGCACGCGCCAGGTGGGCTTCCAGCCGGTCGCTCCAGGCCCAGAGGGTGCGCGCGTAGTGCGGGCGCAGGTTTTCCACGTCGACCGGCTCGAGCGCGGCTTCGCTCGTCACCTTCAGCACGTGCGACAGGTGCACCAGCTCGCCGCCCGGGAAGATGTAGCGCTCGATGAAGTCGCCCATGCCGGCACCGAGCTGGTGGTTGCGCGTGCCGCCGGCGGTGATGCCGTGGTTCATCAAGAGTCCGCCGGGCTTGAGCAGCCGGCGCACCTGGTGGAAATACACCGGCAGGTTCGCATGCCCGACATGCTCGAACATGCCGACCGAGGCGATGGCGTCGTAGGGCTCCGCCTCAGGCAGGTCGCGGTAGTCGCACAGCGTCATGGTCACGCGCCCTCGCACGCCGCGCTCGTCGATCAGCCGGTTGACGTGCGCATGCTGGTTCTTCGAGAGCGTGATGCCATCGGCCCGCACGCCGTAGTGCTCGGCCGCCCACAGCAGCAGGCCACCCCAGCCGGCGCCGATGTCGAGGAAGCGCTCGCCCTCACGCAGCATGAGCTTCCTGCAGATGTGGTCGAGCTTGGCGGCCTGGGCGCCGTCGAGCGTCATCGCCGGGTCTTTCCAGTAGGCGCAGGAGTAGACGCGCCGCTCATCGAGCCACAGCGCATAGAAGTCGTCGGACACGTCGTAGTGGAACTGCACCTGCCGCGCATCCGCATCGAGCTGGTGCCGCACGCGCGACTTCACGGTGCGCGTGAGGTTGCTCCACCAAGTGAGGGGGCGTGCGCCGTCACCTTCGAGCGCGGCATCGCCCACCATCAAGGCGGCCACGTGCATCAGGTCGCGCATGCTGCCGTCGATGTCGAGCCGGCCCTCGACATACGCCTCGGCCACCCGCCCGATCTGGCCGGTGGCCAGGTGGGCCAGTGGGGCCAGCTCGTGCAGGCGCAGCGTGACCGCCGCGTCCGCCTGCCCGAGGCGCCGCCCGCCGGGCAGCACCACCGCCAGCGGCACCCCCTGCGGTGCCAGCCGTTGTTCAAGGGCTCGTTCGATTGCTTGCATCGTTCGCCACCTCGCTCGCTCAGCTCCGGCAATGGTATGAAAATCGCATCGCCTGCCACCACCTCAATCCTGATCGGAATGCCATGAAATGGTTTCGCTTTGGCCCGGAAGGGCATGAACGCGTCGGGGCCTTGGACGCGTCCGGGCAACTGAGGGACCTGTCGGCCGACGTGCCCGACCTGCACCTGCCCACCCTCGGGCTCGACGGCCTGAAGCGCCTGTCGAAGCTCAAGCCCGAGGCTTACCCCTTGGTGCGCGGCCAGCCCCGGCTGGGCGTGCCGTACACGGGCATCAGCAAGTTCGTGGCCATCGGCCTCAACTACGCCGACCACGCCGCCGAAGCCGGCCTGCCGCTGCCCAAGGAGCCGATCGTCTTCCTCAAGGCGACCACGTGCATCACCGGCCCGAACGACCCGGTGCTGCTGCCGCCCAGCAGCGTGAAGACCGACTGGGAGGTGGAGCTGGGCGTGGTGATCGGCCGCACCGCCCGCCACGTCGCCGAAAGCGAGGCCTTGTCACACGTGGCCGGCTACTGCGTGGTGAACGACGTCTCCGAGCGCGAATACCAGATCGAGCGCGGCGGCACCTGGGACAAGGGCAAGGGCTGCGACACCTTCGGCCCCATCGGCCCCTGGCTCGTGACGGCCGACGACGTGCCCGACCCGCAGGCCCTCGACATGTGGCTCGACGTGAACGGCGTGCGCCGCCAGAGCGGCAGCACCGCCACCATGATCTTCGGCGTGGCGCAGATCGTGAGCTACGTGAGCCGCTTCATGACGCTCCTGCCCGGCGACATCCTCTGCACCGGCACGCCGCCCGGCGTGGGCATGGGCATGAAGCCGCCGCAGTTCCTGCAGGAGGGCGACGTGATGACGCTCGGCATCGCCGGCCTCGGCGAGCAGCGGCAGGTGGTGGTGACGTCCCTATGACCTGATGAGCCGCACCGGCGCCTTGGCGGCCGCCGGTGCTGCGGCCACGCCCACGCGCGCCTCGAACGACGCGCTGTCGAGCGCCGCGGCATACAGGTAGCCCTGGAACTCGTCGCACCCGGCGTCGAGCAAGAACTGCCGCTGCGGCTCGGTCTCCACGCCCTCGGCGATCACCTTGAGGTTCATCGCGCGGCCGAGCTGGATGATGGCGTTGACGATGGCCTGGTCGCTCGCATCGCCTGGCAGGTGGCTCACGAAGCTGCGGTCGATCTTGAGCCGGTGGATCGGGAAGCGCTTCAGGTAGCCGAGGCTCGAATAGCCGGTGCCGAAGTCGTCGATGGCCAGGCCCACGCCCAGCGCGTGCAGGCCTTCGAGCCGGTGCAACGCGTCTTCCGAATCGCGGATCAGGATGCTTTCGGTCAGCTCGAGCTCCAGCAGCTCGGGCGGCAGGGCGGCACTGGTGAGCTCGTGCTGCACCCGCTGCAGAAAATCGGTCTGCTGGAACTGCAGCGCCGAGACGTTGATCGACACCGGCATCACGATGCCGCGCGCGCGCCACGCCGCCGCCTGGCGCACCGCCTGCGAGAGCACCCAGTCGCCGATCGGGATGATGAAGCCGCTCTCCTCGGCCACCGGGATGAACTCCCCGGGCGACACCTCGCCCAGCACCGGGTCGCGCCAGCGGATAAGCGCCTCGGCGCCGATCACCGCGCCCGTCTTCAGGTCGACCTGCGGCTGGAAATGCAGGCGGAAGAGCCCGCTCACCAGCGCCTGGCGCATGGCATGGTCCATCTGCATGCGCGAACGGCGCACGCCTTCGGTCTGGGCCTGGTGGAAGCGGAAGCTGGCACGCCCCGATTCCTTGGCGCGCTGCATCGCGGTGGCGGCGCCGCGCATCAACTCGTCGAGCGCGTTGCCGTCCGACGGGCACAGCGCCACGCCGATGCTGCAGGTCACGGTGAAGCTTTCGCCGCCTTGCGTGAAGGGCTGGCCCATCGCGTCGAGCAGGCGCCGTGCGGTGGCCTCGGCGCCCGCCGCATCGGCCTGGTGCACCAGCAGCACGAACTCGTCACCGCCCAGGCGGGCCACGGTGTCAACGTTGCGCAGGCAGGACTTGATGCGCTCGGTGACTTCGAGCAGCACCTTGTCGCCCGCGCCCATGCCGAGCGTGTCGTTGACATGCTTGAAGCGGTCGAGGTTGAACACCATCAGCGCAAACGGCTGGCCGTTGCGCTGCGCCATCGCGAGCGCGAATTCAACGCGGTCTTCGAGCAGGCGGCGGTTGGGCAGGCCGGTGAGCGCATCGGTGTGCGACAGCTGCTCGATGCGCTGCTGCGCCGCCAGCTGCTCGGTCACGTCGCGGAAGGAGAAGACCCGCCCGATCGGCTGGCCGCGGCTGCACTGCGGCAGCGTCACCCGCTCGAGCACCTTGCCCGAGTGCAGCGTGAGCACGTCGCTCGCCTGCAGCAGCGCGGCATCGAGGATGGCACCGAGCCGGCGCACGTACTGGTCGCCGTCGGTGACGCTGCGGCGCATCCAGTCCTGCACGGCGCGGTCGTCGCGTTGCATCAGCAACTCGTCGGGCAGCCCCCACATCGTGGCGAAGCGGCGGTTGAAGTTGCGGATGCCACCCGACAGGTCGGTGACGAGGATGCCGTCGGCGCTCGACTCCAGCGTGGCGCGCAACTCGGCCACGCGCGTGTCGAGCTCTTCTTCGGCGGCGCGCTGCTGCGTGAGGTCGCGCAGGGTGACGATCAGCACCTCGCAGTCGCTCATCTGGCCGATGCGGCTCACCCGACGTGTGACGGGCACGATGCTGCCGTCGAAGCGGCGCACCACCGTGTCCGAGAGGATCGCTTCGGACAGGCCCGCGGCCGCCTCGGCCCAGAACGCGATGTCTTCGGCGGTCGCGCTGAGGTCGGTGGCCGCGCGGCCACGCAGCGACCAGGCGTCGATGCCCAGCAACTCGCCGGCCGCCGTGTTGGCGGCCAGGATGGTGAGGTCAATCGCGTCGACCAGCCAGACGGGGTCGAGCAGCCCCTCGATCAGGGCCGACCAGTGTTCAAGCGTTGCGGCCCTCGCCGCGGCGCTCACGCCGCTTCCTCCAGAGGAGCGGCGTAAGGCTCGAAGAAATAAGCGACACGCGTGCGCGGCGACAGGTAGTCGAGCGACTCCGTCGGCAGTTGCTGCGGCTTCAGGCTGCGGCGGATGCCCAGGCGTGGCTCCAGCTCCAGGTTGAGCAGCAGCGCTTCGTCGCGCGGCACACGCGGCTCGTGCACCATCACGCGCGGCTTGAGCGGGCGCGAGGAGTTGACCGAGACGACCATCGCATAACGGTCATCGGTGAGCTGCACCACCGAACCCGGCGGGTACACGCCCATCATCTTGATGAAGCCGCCGAGGATGGCGGTGTCGTAGCGGTTCTTGCCCTGTGCGAAGAGCAGCGACAGCGCCTCGTGCGGCGTGAGCGCACGCGAGGGCACGTGCGGGTTGCACATGTTGTCGTAGCGGTTGATGAGCGAGACGATGCGCGAGGCGATCGTCATGCGGTCGCTGTTCAGGCGCAGCGGGAAGCCGCTGCCGTCGGCATGCTCGTGGTGCTGCGCGATCACGAGCGTGGCACCGGCGGCCAGGCCCATCTTCTTGGCGATGGTCACGCCGTGGGCCACGTGCTCTTGATAGAACTGGTTCTCGGCCGGGGTGAAGTGCTCTTCGCGGTGGCGCACACGCTCGGGCAGCTCGATCTTGCCGATGTCGTGCAGCATCGCGCCCACGCCCAGGTCGAGCATCTCCTGGGGCGACAGGCCGAAGGTCCTGCCCATCAGCAGCGAGATCACCGCAACGTTCACCGCGTGCAGCGAGGCCTTGTCGCCCGCCGCTTCGGTGAGCAGGCGGATGCACATCTCCTGCTGGCCGATCATCTTGTCGACGAAGGCCTGGGCCAGCGCTTCGGTCTGCTCGCGCGCCACCTGCGGCTGCGTCAGCACGATCTCCGACGCCCGCTTGCAGGCAGTCGTCGCCTCGGCGAATTGGGCCTCGCACAGCTGCAGCGCCTCGCGCTGCGCCAGCAGGGCTTCGCGCAGGCGGCGGCGCTCCTGCGCTTCGGCGGTTTCGGTGAGCGGCGCCACGAGCGCCTCGGCGGGCACGGTGTCCGGCACCGACGGGTCTTCTGCCGGGCCCGGGTGGGTGAGGCTTTCGACGGCCGCCGGGTCGCTCTTCTCCGGGCTCCAGCGCACACGCTGCTTGCCGAGCGAGCGAATGGTGGCGATCTGCGCAGCAGAACCGATCTTGAAGCTGCTGAGGGGAAACGGGTGCGACATCCATCCACCATCGAGATGCACAAACATCCCGATGCG
Source organism: Piscinibacter gummiphilus (assembly GCF_032681285.1). Taxonomy (NCBI): domain Bacteria; kingdom Pseudomonadati; phylum Pseudomonadota; class Betaproteobacteria; order Burkholderiales; family Sphaerotilaceae; genus Rhizobacter; species Rhizobacter gummiphilus. Next base: position 487,437 of record NZ_CP136336.1, on the reverse strand, counting down.
CAGCTGTGCCACGTCGATCAGTGTGGGTGTAGGTACTTCTTTCATGACGGTGGCTCGTGGCCCCGTGAATCTGCATTGCTTGTGCGACTTTTCGGCCGCCAGCCCCCTGAACTTGAACCGATTATGTTCAGCGGCTTCGGCGCCGCACCTGCTAGTTCTGACAGTGCTGCGGTGCGAGACGCACACTGTGTGCGTTATTGCGCAAAGCGCTTTTGCGGGCTACGTGAGAGCCCGGATGCCGCCCCGCCCGAAACGGCCTAACGCTCGATCCGCGTCGACAGCACGATGGCCGAGGTGGTGCGCTCCACGCCGTCGAGTGCGCCGATGCGGTCGATCAGCGCATCGAGCTCACCGATCGAGTGGGCCGCGACCACGGCGATCAAGTCGAAGGGCCCGCTGACCGAATGCAGCACCCGCACCTCGGCAATGCGCCGCAACGCCTGCTCGATGGCCGCACTCTGCCGAGGCGCCACGGTGATGAAAATGTGAGCGCGCACCAGCGCCGCCTCGGCCGCATCGGGCACAACGACCGTGTAGCCGACCACCACGCGCTGCCGCTCCAGGCGCTCGATGCGGCTTTGCACCGTGGTGCGCGAGAGCTTCAGGGCCCTGGCCAGCTCGGCGACAGGCGTGCGGGCGTTCTCGCGCAGCAGGGCGAGCAGGGCGCGGTCGGTGGCGTCGAGGGCAGAGTTGGTCATATGTGCAGATTAGTCTCGTCAGATTGCCGAACTATGGGCTCTGGATCGTCGAAACACCAGCTGCAGATTGCGCAGCGGCTGCCGAAAATCCAGGTACACCCACCTCACCGGAGCCCCACGATGCCCACCCATTCCATCCTCGTCATCGGCGGCGGCAAGATCGGCTCGGTGGTCGCCGCCCTGCCGGCCCAGGCCACCGGCCCCCTGCGCTACCGGGTCACGGTGGCCGACCGATCCGCCGAATCACTGGCCGAGCTGAAGCGAGAGACGCCGAACGCCGACATCGACACCCTGGTGCTCGACGTGCACGACCCGGCGGCGCTGCGCGCGGCGCTGCACGGCCGGTATGCGGTGCTCAGCGCCGCGCCCTACCACCTGACGGTGAAGGTGGCCGAGGCCGCACGGGCTGCGGGCGTGCACTACCTCGACCTCACCGAAGACGTGGCCAGCACCCGCCGCATCCGCGAGCTGGCCGAGGGGGCCACGAGCGCCTTCATCCCGCAGTGCGGCCTGGCCCCCGGCTTCATCTCGATCGTGGCGGCCGACCTCGCGAGCCGCTTCGACCGCCTCGACAGCGTGCGCATGCGCGTGGGCGCCTTGCCCGCCTACCCGAGCAACGCGCTGAACTACAACCTGACCTGGAGCACCGAGGGCGTCATCAACGAATACTGCGAGCCCTGCGAGGCCATCGTCGACGGCCGCCTCACGAGCGTGCCGGCGCTCGAAGAGCGCGAGGAGTTCTCGCTCGACGGCGTGCTCTACGAAGCCTTCAACACCTCGGGCGGGCTGGGCACGCTCTGCGAATCGCTCGCCGGCCGCGTGCGCACGCTCAACTACCGCACGATCCGCTACCCCGGCCACGCGGCCATCATGAAAGCGCTGCTGCACGACCTGCGCCTGAAAGACCGGCGCGAGGTGCTGAAAGACATCCTCGAAAACGCCCTGCCCGCCACGCTGCAAGACGTCGTGATCGTCTTCGTGACGGTGAGCGGCCTGCGGGACGGTCATCTTCAGCAGGAGACCTACGCCCGCAAGATCTACAGCCAGGTGCTGGGCGGCCGGCTGCGCAGCGCCATCCAGGTGACGACCGCGAGCAGCCTGTGCGCCATGCTCGACCTGCTGGCCGAAGGCCGCCTGCCCCAGCAGGGCTTCGTGCGGCAGGAAGACCTGCGGCTCGACGACTTCCTCGCCAACCGCCACGGCCGCGTCTACGCCACCGAGGCGATGGCCCGCGCGGCCTGAGTCGGTGCTTCGGGTGCCGGTATCGGCGCTGGCGCCGGCATCAGCAGCGCCTCGAAGGCGGCGCTGGCGACCGGCCGGCTGAAGAGGTAGCCCTGGTAGACGCTGCAGCCCTGCTCGTGCAGCACGCGCCGCTGCTCGGCCGTCTCCACCCCCTCGGCGATGAGCGCGATGCCGAGGTTGCGGCCGAGCGAGATCAGCGCCTGCACGATGGCCGCCTCCTAGGGCGACTGCAGCATGTTGGCAACGAACGACTGGTCGATCTTCAACTGGTCGAGCGGCAAGCGGCGCAGGTAGCTCAGCGACGAATAGCCGGTGCCGAAGTCATCGAGCGAGAAGCCGATGCCATGCGCCTTGAGTGCGGTCATCTTGGCGATGATGTCTTCCACGTCGTGCGCGAGCATGGTCTCGGTCAGCTCGAGCTTGAGGCCCGCGGGGTCGGCCCCCGACTGCGCCACGCAGGCGAGCACCCGCGCCACGAAATCGGCCTGGGCGAACTGCAGCGCGCTCACGTTGACGGCCACGACGAGCCCTGCCGTGTCAGCCCGCCGCTGCCACAGGGCCAGCTGGTGGCACGCGGTCTTGAGCACCCAGTCGCCCATCGGCAGCATCAGCCCGGTGCGCTCGGCCACCGGCACGAACTCGCTCGGCGGCACCATGCCGCGCTGCGGGTGCTGCCAGCGCACGAGGGCCTCGGCCCCGACGATGCGGCCGTCGGCCGTGACCTGCGGCTGGTAGTGCAGCAGCAACTCGCCACGCACGAGCGCATCGCGCAGCTCGCCCTCCAGGCGGCTGCGTTCGGCCGCGTCGTTCTGGATCACGTGCAACACCAGCAACACCGTCAACATCGCCACGCCGTGGTTGAGCCACACGCCGCTCGCCCGCACGCTGTCAGGCAGCGCATGAGGCGACACCCAGCCCACGTGCGTGCTCCCGAACACCACATAGGTCGCCAGGCAGAGCAGTGGCACGCCATGCCGCAGCCACGGCGGCTCGTCACGCATCAGCAGGCACGACACCACACCGAGCGCGATGAGAAAGGAATGCGCCGAGCGCGGGATGGCGGGCGTCGGGATGTCGAGCAGCGCGGCATTCACGCACAGCACGACGTACATCGTCGCGACCAGCAGGTACGACGCGGTGCGCGTGTACCCGCGCCAGGTGATCGCCCCGATCGCCGTGGCCAGCAGGGCGGTCACGACATCGAAACCGACCACGAACCAGTCGCCACGCAAGGTGAAGAAAGTCCCCCAGCCGACGCAGGTGGCCAGGGCCACGCCGCAGCCCAGCAGCAGCATGCGCTTCACGCGGCGCCGGTGCATGGCGACGTTGGCGGTGGACGGTGAACGGGAGGCGGGCGAACTCACGGAGGACAACACAGAACGGGCAGCACGCCACTGGCTGATTTCGGCGCGAAGCGGCCGAAGCTTGACCCCTGTTTCAACTGCGCCCAATTCCGCTGTGCAGGCGGTGCGCACGGAGCCCGCTGACGATAATCCGAGGCAACACGTTTTCACTTTTTCCACCGGGAGCACCGCATGACCCAAGCCTTCATCTGCGACTACGCGCGAACCGCCTTCGGCCGCTACGGCGGCGCACTTTCGTCGGTGCGCACCGACGACCTCGGCGCCATCCCGCTCAAGGCGTTAATGGACCGCAATGCCAAGGTCGACTGGGCCGCGGTGGCCGACGTGATCTACGGCTGCGCCAACCAGGCCGGCGAAGACAACCGCAACGTGGCGCGCATGTCGTCCCTGCTGGCGGGCCTGCCGATCGAGTTGCCCGGCGCCACCATCAACCGCCTCTGCGGCTCGGGCATGGATGCAGTGGGCACCGCCGCGCGCGCCATCAAGTCGGGCGAAGCGCAGCTGATGCTGGCCGGTGGCGTGGAAAGCATGAGCCGCGCGCCCTTCGTGATGCCCAAGGCCGAGAGCGCCTTCTCGCGCAGCAACGCGGTGTACGACACCACCATCGGCTGGCGCTTCGTCAACAAGCTGATGAAGGAGAAGTACGGCGTCGACTCGATGCCCGAGACGGCCGAGAACGTGGCCACCGATTTCAAGATCGAGCGCGAGGCGCAAGACCGCATGGCGCTCGCCTCGCAGCAGAAGGCCGTGGCCGCGCAGAAGAGCGGCTTCTTCGACGCCGAGATCGTGCCCGTCACCATCCCGCAGAAGAAGGGCGATGCGATCGTGGTGAAGCAGGACGAGCATCCGCGCGAGACCAGCCTCGAGGCGCTGGCCAAGCTCAAGGGCGTGGTGCGCCCCGACGGCAGCGTGACCGCCGGCAACGCCTCGGGCGTGAACGACGGCGCGGTGGCCCTGCTGCTCGCCAACGACGCCGCCGCCGGCAAGTACGGCCTCACGCCGCGCGCCCGCATCGTGGGCATGGCCACCGCTGGCGTCGCGCCGCGCATCATGGGCATCGGCCCGGCCCCGGCCACCCGCAAGGTGCTCGCGCTCACCGGCCTGAAGCTCGACCAGATGGACGTGATCGAGCTCAACGAAGCCTTCGCCGCGCAGGGCCTCGCCGTGCTGCGCGACCTGGGCCTGAAGGACGACGACCCGCGCGTCAACCCGAACGGCGGCGCGATTGCGCTCGGCCACCCGCTGGGCGCGAGCGGCGCCCGCCTCGTGGGCACCGCGGTCAACCAGTTGCACAAGACGGGCGGCCGCTACGCGCTGTGCACCATGTGCATCGGCGTGGGTCAGGGCATCGCCCTGATCGTGGAACGCGTCTGACGCTTTGATCTGACTGAAAACGCCCGCCTCGCGCGGGCGTTTTTCATTTCAGAGCAGCTGCCGCTGGATCTCGCTCGCAATGCCCGACAGCGCCACCACGCGCTCGGCCCCGCCGCGCTTGATCGCTTCCTTGGGCATGCCGAACACCACGCAGCTCTCTTCGTCCTGCGCCAGCGTGCGGGCGCCCTGGTTGCGCATCTCGAGCAGGCCGGCCGCGCCGTCGTCGCCCATGCCGGTCATGATGACGCCGAGGGCATTCGCGCCCGCGCTTTTCGCGACCGAGCGGAAGAGCACGTCGACCGAAGGCCGGTGCCGGTTCACGAGTGGCCCGTCGACCACCTCCACGTGGTACTGAGCGCCGCTGCGCTTGAGCAGCATGTGGCGGCCGCCCGGCGCGATGAGCGCGCGGCCAGGCACCACACGGTCGTTGTGTTCGGCTTCCTTCACCGTGATGTGGCACAGCGTGTCGAGCCGCGCCGCAAACGCGGCGGTGAACTTCTCCGGCATGTGCTGCACGATCACGATGCCGGGCGAGACACGCGGCAGCGCGGTGAGCACTTCTTCCAGCGCCTGCGTGCCGCCGGTCGAGGTGCCGAGCGCGACCACCCGCTCGGTGGTCGTGGTCATCGCGCGCGTGGCCGCCGGCAGGATGGCATCGGCCGTGTGCTTGGCCGATGCCACGACCGGCGCCGCGCCGCTGCCGGGCGCGAGGCGCCGCACGTTGGCGCGCGCCGCGGCGCGCACGGTCGAGACGAGTTCGTCCGACGCATCCTGCAGGAACTGCTTCAGCCCGAGCTTGGGCTTGGTGACGATGGCCACCGCGCCGGCCGACATGGCTTCGAGCGTGGTCTTCGCACCCTTCTCGGTGAGCGTGGAGCAGATCACCACCGGCGTGGGCCGCTGCGACATGATCATGCGCAGGAAGGTGATGCCGTCCATGCGCGGCATCTCCACGTCGAGCACGATGACGTCGGGCCATGCCGTCTTGAGGCGCTCGATGGCGAGCACCGGGTCGGAGACGGCGGCCATCACCTCGATGTCGGGCGCGGCCTGCAAGAGGCCCGTCACGACCTGGCGCACGACCGCCGAGTCGTCGACCACCATCACCCGGATCGGGTTGTCGGCCGCCCTCGTCATCGGGGCTCCAGGGGCGAGAAGCCGGGGGGCACGCCGCTTTGCCGCACCCACACGTCGCCGGTGGCCACCTCGAACACGATCTGCCGGTGGCCCACGCCGAAGAGGTTTTCACTGGCGACGGCGATGCCTCGGCCGCGCAGCATCTCGCGCGCCGCTTCGCCATTGCGCCGCCCCACGTGCAGCGGCCCGAGGTGCACCTGGTCGGGGAACATGTTGCCGCCGCCGAAGATCTTGGCCTCGCAGTCGGCCGGGGCCACACCGTAACGGGCGAGGCCGGCGATCATGAGCGTGAGGGCTTCGTCGCCATAACGGGCGTCGAGCGGGCCGTGTGCGGCCTGGCCCCGCGCCGCCAGCAGGAAGTGCGACATCGCGCCCACCCGGAAACGCGCATGCCACAGCACGATCGAGACACAGGAGCCGAGCAGCGTGCGCATGCGCGTGCCGGCGTCGCCCACGGCGAACTCGCCCGGCCTGAGCACACGCTCGACAACGGTCGGCTGAGCAGGGTGGGGCCTGACGGACATGGCGTGGCAGGAGGCCATCACGGCTTGCGGTAGATCGACGGCGCCACCGGCACCACCGCGTTGCTGATGTCGTTCAAGCTCTCGGAGTGGCCGATCAGGAAGTAGCCGCCGGGCTTGAGCTGCGCCACGATGCGCGCGACCACCTGACGCTTGGTCTCGGCGTTGAAATAGATCATCACGTTGCGCAGGAAGATCACGTCGAACGGCTGCGTGTGGGGCAGCGGCTCGTTGAGGTTGATCTGGCGGAACTGCACCTTCTGGCGCAGCGAGCGCTCGACGAGCAGCGTGCCGTCTTGCTCGCCCACGCCGCGCAGGCAGAAGCGCTTGAGGTAGCTCGGCGGGATGTGCCGCGTGCGCTCCAGCGGATAGTGGCCGAGGCGCGAGCGCTCCAGCACGCGGGTGCTGATGTCGGAGCCGATGAGCTCCCAGCCCGTCTCGCCGATCACATCGGCCAAGACCATCGCAATGCTGTACGGCTCTTCGCCACTGGAGCAGGCTGCGCTCCACACGCGCAGCGGCTGGCCGCGCCCGCGATGCTGCTGCGCCAGCGCACGCAGCAGCTCGAAGTGCTTGGGCTCGCGGAAGAAGTAGGTCTCGTTGGTGGTGAGCAGGTCCACCGCCATCTGCACTTCACCGGCATCGCCGCCTTTGAGCAGCTTGAAGTAGTCGGAGAAGCTCTGCAGCTGGCGGGCCTGCAGCCGCTTGGCCAGGCGGCCGCTCACCAGTGCTTTCTTGCCCGGCGAGAGGCTGATGCCTGCCGCGTCGTAGATGAAGCGCTGGAAGTGGCCGAACTCGGTGTCGGTGATGACGTGCATGGCGCGGGGCGGCGATCGTGCCGCTCGGAATCAATAGCGGGTGAACTGGGTTTCGTCGGGCGGCGCAAGGCTGAAGCCATTGGCCTTGGCAAGGTCGCTGCCGTTCTTGCGTTCCCCCTTGCGTGCAGCAGGCGCCGGGCGCGCAGCACCACCCTTCGCACGCGCCGGCGGACGGGCCGGTGCGGCCTCGACGCTGCTCAGGCGGAAGAACGACATCGTCTGCTGCAGTTGCTCCGCCTGGCCGCTCATCTCTTCGGCGGTGGCGGCCAGCTCTTCGGAACTGCTGGCGTTCTGCTGCGTGGTCTGGTTGAGCTGGATCACGGCCGAGTTGATCTGGGCCACGCCCGACGATTGCTCTTCCGACGCAGCAGTGATCTCCTGCACCAGGTCGCTCGTCTTCTTGATGTTGGGCACCATCTGGTCGAGCAGGCGACCGGCCTTCTCGGCCAGTTCGACGCTGGACCCGGCGACCGCGCCGATCTCCTGCGCCGCCACCTGGCTGCGCTCGGCCAGCTTGCGCACCTCGGCCGCCACCACCGCGAAGCCCTTGCCGTGCTCGCCGGCACGGGCGGCTTCGATGGCGGCATTCAGCGCCAGCAGATTCGTCTGGTAGGCGATGTCGTCGATGATCCCGATCTTCTGGGCGATCTGCTTCATCGCGCTGACGGTCGCCTTCACCGCCTCGCCGCCCTCGGCCGCTTCGGCGGAGGCCTTGGTGGCCATGCCGTCGGTGACCTTGGCGTTGTCGGTGTTCTGCGAGATCGAGGCCGTCATCTGCTCGATGGAGGCGCTCGTCTGCTCCACCCCGGCGGCCTGCTCGCTGCTGGCTTGCGACAGCGACTGCGCGGTGGCGCTCACCTCCTCGGCGGCACCGGCCAGCGCCTCGGCGCCGCCATTCACCTCGCCCACCACCTCGGAGAGCTTGTCGACCATCGCGTTCACGTAGCGCTGCAGGTCGGCAAAGGTGCCCTGGTACTCACCCTCGACCTGGCGTGTGAGGTCGCCCTCGGCCATCGCGCCCATCAGCTCGACCACGTCGCGCACGCTGCGCAGGTTGCCGCGTGCCTGCTCGATGATCTGGTTGATGAAGGCCTTCTTGCCGGGCAGCTGCGGCATCGGCGCTTCGAAGTTGCCACGGCCGAACTCGGCCACCACGCCCATCGCGAGCTTCTTCACCCCGATGTGCGCATTGACCATGTCGTTCACGCCCATCGCCATGGTGCGGAAGTCGCCGTCGAAGCGGTTGACGTCGATCACGACGTCGATGTCACCCTTCTCATGCTCGCTCGACATGCGGTTCATCTCGGCGATCAGCCCCTTCAGGTTGCCGCGCACCTTCTCGATGGTGTCGTTGATGAACGCCTTCTTGCCGGGCAGTTGCGCCAGCGGCGCTTCGAAGTTGCCGCGGCCGAACTCCGCGATCACACCCATCGCGAGCTTCTTCACCGCGATGTGCGCTGCCACCATCTCGTTGACGCCGCGCGCCATCACACGGAAGTCGCCGTCGAAGCGCTGGGTGTCGATCGCCACGTCGATGTCGCCCTTCTCATGCTCGCCCGACATGTGGTTCATCTCGGCGATCAGCCCCTTCAGGTTGCCGCGCACCTTCTCGATGGTGTCGTTGATGAACGCCTTCTTGCCTGGCAGCGGTGCCAGCGGCGCCTCGAAGTTGCCGCGGCCGAACTCGGCCACCACGCCCATCGCGAGCTTCTTCACCGCGATGTGCGCATTGACGAGGTCGTTCACGCCCACGGCCATCTCGCGCAGCTCGCCGGCATGGCGATGCGGGTCGATCACCACGTCGATGTCGCCACGCGTGTGCTCGGCATGCATGCGCAGCAGGTCTTCGCGCAGGGCCTGCACGCTGCGCAGCAGCTTGTTGATCGACTCCGCGCCCGAGCGCAGCGGCGCCGGCAGGGCATGTGCATCGAGACGCTTCGACAGGTCGCCGTCGGCCGCGGCCGCCAGCACCTGGTTGAAGCGTGCATCGATCAACTCGGCGTAGGCCGCTTCTTCCTCGCGGACGCGGCCCTGGGTCTTGATCTGCAACATGGTCTTCTCTCCCTACCGTACTGCTGTACTGCTAGCTGATGGACTGCTGAGGCACCCTCAGAACTTGGCGAAATGTGCTTCGTCGACTTCCGCCATCGCGAGTGCGCTGGCGGCCTTGGATTCACGGCCGCGCACGGGCGCCTTGGCGCGGCGCGGCGCGGGGGCGGCCACTGGCGCAGCCACCGGCCGGGCCGCAACGCGCACCGCACCGGACGACACCTTGAAGAACGACATCGTCTGCTGCAACTGCTCGGCCTGGCCGCTCATCTCTTCGGCGGTGGCGGCCAGCTCTTCGGAGCTGCTGGCGTTGTGCTGCGTGGTCTGGCTCAGCTGGCTCACGGCCGAGTTGATCTGCGACACGCCGGACGACTGCTCTTCCGACGCGGCAGTGATCTCCTGCACCAGGTCGCTCGTCTTCTTGATGTTGGGCACCATCTGGTCGAGCAGGCGGCCCGCCTTCTCGGCCAGCTCGACGCTGGAACTGGCCACGTTGCCGATCTCCTGCGCGGCGACCTGGCTGCGCTCGGCCAGCTTGCGCACCTCGGCGGCCACCACCGCGAAGCCCTTGCCGTGCTCGCCGGCACGCGCCGCTTCGATCGCAGCGTTCAGCGCCAGCAGGTTCGTCTGGTAGGCGATGTCGTCGATGATCCCGATCTTCTGGGCGATCTGCTTCATCGCGACCACCGTCGACTTCACCGCCTCGCCACCTTCGGCCGCTTCGGCCGCGGCCTTGGTGGCCATGCCGTCGGTGACCTTGGCGTTGTCGGTGTTCTGCGAGATCGAGGCCGTCATCTGCTCGATGGACGCACTCGTCTCTTCCACACCCGCCGCCTGCTCGCTGCTCGCTTGCGACAGCGACTGCGCGGTGGCGCTCACCTCTTCGGAGGCCCCGGCCAGCGCCTCGGCGCTGCTGTTGACTTCCTGCACCACCTGCGAGAGCTTGCCCACGGTGTTGTTGACGTATTCCTTCATCTGGCCGAAGGCGCCGTCGTAGTCCTTGTCGATGGTCTGCGTGAGGTCGCCTTCGGACATCGCCCCCATCACGCGCACCACGTCGTCGATGCTCTGTCCGGTGGTCGTCACCAGCTGGTTCAGGCCTTCGCCCATTTCCTTCTGGAAGCCTTCCAGGCCGTTCAGGTCGACGCGCGCATCGAAGTTGCCGCGGTTGGCCGCTTCGACCACCTGGCGCTGGCCCGAGATCACCTGCTGCAGGCGCCCCACCATCTGCTTGACGGCGAAGAGCATGCTGCTGTCGTCGCTGGCACGCGTCTCCACCTGCACCGAGAGGTCGCCGTGGGCGACCTGCGTGAGCAGCCGGGCCGCGTAGTCGGGCTCACCGCCGAGTTGGCGGGTGATGAGGCGCGTGACGAAGAGGCCCAGGCCGATGGCCAGCAGCACCGAGACCACCACCACGGTGGTGGTGATGAGCTTGGCCTGCGCGAGGGTCGCGGCGCCCTGATCGTTGGACGCCTTCGCCTGCGCGCTCAGCTCCTCGACCGCGCGGTCCATGATCTTTTCCATGTCGTCGGTCGCCTTGCGGGCCGCGCCATTCGAAAGCTCCACACCTTCTTCGATCTTGCCGGCCGCCGCCAGCTGGTAGACCTTTTCCATGTAGCCAAGGTAGACGGGCAACTGCGCGTCGAGCTCCTTCTGGATCGCCGCTTCCTTCGCGCTCAGCGTGGTGGCGCGGTAGGCCTCGATGGACTTGTGGAACTTGTCCATGTGGCCCTTGGCGCGATCGACGGTCGACTTCATGTCTTCCGCCTTCTTCATCGACAGCAGGCGCACATACGAGCGTGCGTGGGACGACAGGCGGATCTGTGCCTCGCCGATCTGCTGCAGGCAGACCACGTTGTTCTCGTAGGTGTAGCTCAGCATGTCGCCCAGGAGGCTCATGCGGGTGAGGCCGTACACCCCCACGGCCGCGGTCAGCACCGAGCAGACGAGGAAGGTGATCGAGAGCTTGTGCGCCAGCTTGAGGCGAGAGAACCAGTTCATTTATGCGCTCACTTGAAAGACGTGTGATTGGAGTTGCGACCTGCCACCGAAGCCCGGTTCAGTCTTGCGTGGCACCGAGAGCGCCCGACATGGCGCTGAGGTCGTTCAACGACAGCACCCGATCGACATCGAGCAGGATCACGAACTTGCCGCGCACCTTGCCCATGCCTTGAATGAAATCGGTGCGGATGCCCGCCCCGAAACTCGGCGCCGGCTCGATGGCCGAAGCCTCGATGTCCAGCACCTCGCTGACCGCGTCGACCACGACGCCGATCACCTGGCGCTCGCCCTGCGAGGCCACTTCCACGATCACGATGCAGGTGCGCTTGGTCACCTCGCCCGTCTTGCGCCCGAAGCGCGCCTGCAGGTCGACCACCGGCACCACCGCGCCGCGCAGGTTGATGACCCCGCGCACGCAGGCCGGCATCATCGGCACTTCGGTCAGCTCGTGGTACTCGATGATTTCCTTGATCGCGAGGATGCCGATGGCATACGCCTCGCCTCCGAGCACGAAGGTGAGGTACTGGCCGGCTTCGGCGGCCTTGCGGGTCACGGCCGCGGCGGCAACCGCCTGGGCTTCGACTTCCACCATTGCATTCATGGTCTGACGCTCCTTAGAACTTCGCGAATTGGGTTTCATCGACCGCCATGGCGGCCATGCCGAGGCCGCCGAGCGCGAGGCCGCGGTCCGAGGCGGACCGCGTCTCACGCGACGGGCGCAAGGGCTTGCGGCGGGCAGGCGGGGTGGGCGCAGACGCAGCCGGCACACCGTGGCCGGCGACCTTGAAGAAGGCCATGGTCTGCTGAAGCTGTTCAGCCTGGCTGCTCATCTCCTCGGCCGTGGCCGAGAGTTCTTCCGAGCTGCTGGCGTTTTGCTGCGTGGTCTGGCTCAGCTGGCCGACGGCGGAATTGATCTGGGCGACACCGGAGCTCTGCTCTTCCGAGGCGGCGGTGATCTCCTGCACCAGGTCGCTCGTCTTCTTGATGTTGGGCACCATCTGGTCGAGCAGGCGGCCCGCTTTCTCGGCCAGCTCCACACTGGAGCCGGCCACGTCGCCGATCTCCTGCGCGGCGACCTGGCTGCGCTCGGCCAGCTTGCGCACCTCGGCGGCCACCACCGCGAAGCCCTTGCCGTGCTCACCCGCACGCGCCGCCTCGATCGCGGCATTCAGCGCCAGCAGATTCGTCTGGTAGGCGATGTCGTCGATGATCCCGATCTTCTGGGCGATCTGCTTCATCGCGCTGACGGTCGCCTTCACCGCCTCGCCGCCCTCGGCCGCTTCGGCGGAGGCCTTGGTGGCCATGCCGTCGGTGACCTTGGCGTTGTCGGTGTTCTGCGAGATCGAGGCCGTCATCTGCTCGATGGAGGCGCTCGTCTCTTCCACACCCGCCGCCTGCTCGCTGCTCGCCTGCGACAGCGATTGCGCCGTGGCGCTCACCTCTTCGGCGGCCCCGGCCAGCGCCTCGGCGCTGCTCTTGACTTCGTTCACCACGCCCGAGAGCTTGGCGATCATGTTCTGCATGGCGCTCAGCAACTGGCCGGTCTCGTCGCGGCTGGTCGACTCGACCGTGACCGACAGATCGCCTTCGGCCAGGCGGTTGGCGGCCTCCACGGCGCGGGCCAGCGGGCGGCTCACGCTGCGGCTGATCGCCCAGCCGAGCACGACGCCCAGCAGCACGCCGCCACCGATCGCGCCCAGCATCAGCTGGCGGCTGCTGCGGTACAGCGCCTCGGTTTCTTCCGACGCCTTCTTGGCACGCGCCTGCTTCTGCGCCACCAGTTCGTCGAGCATCTCGTCGAGCCTGTTGGCCTTCTCGCGCACGACCTCCAGCGATTGGCTCAGCGCTTCGTCGCGGTCGGCCAGCTTGCGCGTGGCGGCCATCGAGAGCGCACGCTGCATCTCACGCTCGTACTCGGCCGAGAGCGTCGAGAAGGCGGCGAAGATCTCCTTCGCACGCTCGGTGACGAAGAGCGGCTTGGCCTTCTCGATCTGCTCCTTCATCGAGACGGTGTTCTTGTTGATCGATTCCAGGTGCTTGTCGCGCTCGGCCTGGCTCGTGGCGAGCAGGTAGTTCGAGCGCGCGCGGCCGATGTAGATCAGCTTGACGTTGGCTTCCTGGATGTACGACAGCCCCATCAGCTCGCGGCTGTACATGTCTTCGGCCATGTCGTTCATGCGGCCGGTGTTGTTGATGCCGATGGCACCCACCACGGCGCTGATGCTGGCCACGAGCACGAAGCCCGCAATCAGCCGCACACCGATCTTGAGGTTGGAAAACATTTCTTGGATCTCCCTTGCTTCACGTATCGGGCTCAGTCGGCGGACGCTGCCGTGATCTGGGCCGAGGTGCTGGCACGAGCGGGGGGCGAAGCGTGCTGGGCCAGCGCCGGCACGTCGAGGATGAGGGCCACGTCGCCGCTGCCCAGGATGGAAGAGCCGCTGATGCCGCGCACCTGCCCGAACATCTTGGAAAGCGGCTTGATGACGGTCTGCGCTTCGCCGAGCAGGGTGTCGACCACCAGCCCGAACTTGAGGCCGGCGTGCTTGACCACCACGATGTTGGGCCGTGCACTCCTGGGGCCGCTCACACCGAAGAACTCGCGCATGCGGATGAAGGGCAGCACCTGGCCGCGCAAGTCCACGTAGTCGTGCTGGCCGCCGTCGTCCTTGAACTCCACGCACTCCTCGACCACGTCGAGCGGCACCACGAACACCGCGCGCCCCACGCCGATCTGGAAGCCGTTGATGATGGCCAGCGTGAGCGGCAGCCGCACCGTGACGGTGGTGCCGCGGCCGAGCTCGCTGCCGATGCTCACGCTGCCACGCAGCGCGGTGATGTTGCGCTTGACCACGTCCATGCCCACGCCGCGGCCGGAGAGGTTGGTCACCTTCTCGGCGGTGGAGAAGCCCGGTTCGAACACGAGGTCGTAGATCTCGGCATCGCTCAAGGTCTTGCCGGCCTCCACCAGGCCGCGCTCCACCGCCTTGGCGAGGATGCGGTCGCGATTCAGGCCACCGCCGTCGTCGCTGACTTCGATCACGATGCTGCCGGAGTCGTGGTACGCGTTGAGCTTCACGGTGCCGCGCGCCGGCTTGCCGCGCTGGGCGCGCAGCTCGGGCGATTCGATGCCGTGGTCCATCGAGTTGCGCACCAGGTGCGTGAGCGGGTCGCCGATCTTCTCGACCACCGTCTTGTCGAGCTCGGTGTCTTCGCCGCTCACGACGAGGGCGATGTCCTTGCCCAGCTCGCGCGAGACATCGTGCACCACGCGCTGGAAGCGGCTGAAGGTGCCGCCGATCTTCACCATGCGCAGCTGCAGCGCGCTGTCGCGCACTTCTTCCACCAGGTTGCCGAGCACCGAGTGCGCCTCTTGCAGCTCGACGTTGCGGGTGGCGCGTGCGATCAGGTTGGCGCCGGCCGAGGCGATGATGAGTTCGCCCACGAGGTTGATGAGGCGGTCGAGCTTGTCGGCGTCGATGCGGATCGACTGGCCTTCCTGGGCCTTGCTGTCGCGGGCGCGCTTCTGCTTGTCGAGCGCGGCTTCCACCACGTTGGCGGGGGCGCTGCCCTGCTGCACCAGCATGTCGCCCAGCAGCGGCGTGGCGGCAGTGGGCTCCAGCACGGCGGCAGCGGTGCGCACGTCGGCCTGGCGTTGCAGCGCCGCTTCGAGCTCGTGCGCGGTCACGGTGCCGGCGTTGACCAGCATCTCGCCCAGGCGCACACCTTCGTCGGGCATCTGCTTGAGCACGGCGATGTATTCCTCGATGCGGCTGCGCGGCGGCACGATGAGGAGCTTGCAGTCGTCGAGCACGAAGTCGAAGACGCTTTCAATGGTGGCCTTGTCGGCCTTGCTGCGCAGCGCGATCTCGAAGCCGAGGTAGCAGGACTCCGGGTCCATCTCGTCGGCCGCGGGCAGCGCTTCGGGCAGCGTGACGATGCCGACGATCGTGCCGAGCGTGCCCAGGTAGCGCAGGAAGGACAGCGGGTCCATGCCATTGCGCAGCACGTCGGGGCCGAAGCGCAGCGAGATGTGCCAGGCGTCGTCACCATCGGCCTGCGCGGACGCAAGGCGTTCGACCGGCACCTCGACCTCGGCGACTTCGTGCCGGGGCGCGAGGTAGGTGCGCAGCTGCGCGAGCAGCGGCTCGCCGCGGGCGATGAGGGCGGCGTCGGCATTCACCGGGTCGGCCTCGGCCGCGTCGACGAGCGAGCGCAGGTGGTCGGCGCAGGCCAGCAGCAGCGAGACCAGCGCCTCGCCGATGTCGACGCGCCCGTCGCGCACTTCGTCGAGCACGCTTTCGGCCACGTGGGTGAAGGCGACCAGCGGGTCGAGCCCGAAGAGGCCGGCCGAGCCCTTGATGGTGTGCGCGGCGCGGAAGATCGCGTTGACGGTCTCGGTGGGGTCGTCGCTCTGGTGCAGGCCCAGCAGCGCGGCCTCCATGTCGTCGAGCAGCTCCCGGCTCTCTGCAAAGAAGGTCTGCAGAGCGTCGTTCATGTCCATGTGGTGTTCTCCCTCGGGATGCGATCAGGCCGCCACGACCAGCGGGTCGCCGAAGTGGGCGGCCAGGTCGAGCAGCTGCAGCACGTCGACGACGACGGCGCTGTGGCGCACGAGGCGCAGCTCGTGGCCACGCTCGGCGGCCACGCGCTTGGCAAGCAGCAGGAGCTGCACGCCGGCGGTGTCGAACTCGGCGACACCGGACAGGTCGATCTCGAGCGCCGGCGACGACTCGACGGCCTGCAGGATCACCGGCTTGAGCTCGGCGGCGCGGTAGATGCTGAATTCGCCTTCGATGCGCAGCGTCTGCACGGCGGCGGTCTTCTTCTTCGATGCCATGTGGCCCCCCGCGTCGGTCAGGGCAGCACGAGCTTCTGCACCACGTCCAGCAGCTGGTCGGGGCGGAAGGGCTTGACGATCCAGGCCTTGGCGCCGGCCATCTGGCCTTCCTTCTTCTTGGCCTCCTGCGACTCGGTGGTCAGCATCACGATGGGGGTGAACTTGTAGGCCGGCATGGCCTTCACCGCCTTCACCAGGCTGATGCCGTCCATGTTGGGCATGTTCACGTCGCTGATGATGAGGTGCACCTTCTGGCCGGTGAGCTTGGCGAGCGCGTCCTTGCCGTCGCTGCCCTCGATCACGTCATAGCCTTTTTGTTTGAGCGCAATGCTCACGACCTGCCGCACCGAGGCGGAGTCGTCGACGATCAGGATGCTCTTGCCCATGTTTGTAATGGCCTCCGCTGGATGTCCGATGGTTCAGAAAAAGGTGATCTCTTCGTTCTTGGGTGCGCCGGCCGAGCCGCCACCGCCGTGGGTGCTGCGCTCTTCGGCCATCGCATAGGTCTTCTCGAGTTCGGCCAGCAGGCCGGGCACGTCGAGCGGCACCAGCCGGCCTTCGCGTTCGTAGATCTCGCTGCCCTGCGAGAGCTGCCCGGGCAGCATGTCGATGTTCTGGCGCACGTGCGTCATGACCTGGCTCACGCGGTCCTGGAACTGCAGCTGCACCAGGGCCTCGCACACGTCGGCCTGGATGCCCAGGCTCTCGCGCTTGAGCACGTCGGCCGACTCGGCGAGCGCTTCGGTCACGCCGCGAAAGCCGTCGAGCACGCTGTTGATCGAGGACTCGCAGCCGCTGATCGAGGCCGCTTCACGCGAGGCCGAGGCCTCGGCGCTCTCGCGCGCCTGGGCGATGGCGTCGGCCACCACGGCGACCTTCTCGGCCATGCGCCGGCCGGTCTCGCCCGACTCGGCCGAGAGCTTGCGCACCTCTTGCGCGAGCACCGAGAAGCTGCGGCCGGATTCGCCCGCATGCGCGGCCTCGATGGCGGCGTTGATGGCGAGCAGGTTGGTCTGCGCGGCGATCTTGGCGACGTCGGTGGCCATCTGGCGCAGCTCTTCGATGAAGCGGCTCAGGCCCTGCACGTCGCCGCGCATGGCGTTGTTGCTTTCGGTCGCCTGGCGCAGCGAGGCGAGCACGCCCTGCAGCTCCTGCTGGCTGCTCGCGAACATGGCGGCCATGCCACCGGAATCGTGGTCGGCGCCGGCCGCGCTGTCGGATGCCTTCATCGCGTGGTCGAGCCGGTCGACGATGCCGGCGAAACGCTCGCTCAAGGCGGAGATGGCGCTTTCCATCTGCAGGCGCGAGGTTTCGATGTGGCCGCTCCAGACCGGCATGAGCTGGCGGCCGAGCTGGCCGCTGCCTTCGAGATAGCGCGCAGTGTCGAGGCGGGCCTGTCGCTCGCGGGCGGCGTGGTGTCGGTCGAGCCACACGCCGGCGGCGAGCAAGGCGGCGGCGACCACCCAAGGCGATGCACCCGCACCGAAGGCGATGCACGCCACGGCACCCGCGAGACCCAGAAGCCGGCCCGACCAGGCGGCGCAGAAGGCCCGCAGGGCGCAGCCCAGGCGCCACGGCCGGGGCGTGTCGGGCCGCTGGGCGGGTTCGGCCACGAGTTCTGAGGAGGTCATGGAAACGGTCGTCATGGTGTAGGGCTATCGACATCATCCGAAGTGCCCTTGAACCGTGATCTGGGAAAGAAGAGCGTCTTTGGAGCGCTTTCTGCTGCGACTGTGTAAGAAAGTGTGCGCTGACAAAGAGTGCGTCGATGCACTGCAGCAAGCCGGTTGAGAAAAGCTATCAAATGCACAAACTGAACGCCCGGCCATTTGTGGCCCGGCGCCACGCCGCGGCATGGTCAGCCCCGATGGCAGCGCCGGGCGGGATCCCTAGACTGGCTGCCTCCCGACCGCCATTGACCCAGCCCCATGCAGACCTGGCGCCTCGCGCCGCAGAGCGGCCCCCGTCACGACGTGCAGACGAGCCTTGCCGGCCTGATCGGCACGGTGGGGAGCGACGCGTTTGCGCAGACTGCGCTCGGTCACGTCAACCGCGCGCTGCACGCCGGCTCGTGGGCGGTCTACCGGGTCTGGAAAGACAAGGCGCCGGTGCTGCACCTCTCATCGGCACACGGCCTGCGCGACACGACGCGCGACTGCTTCGCCGCCTACCTCGACGGCCTGTACCGCCGCGACCGCACGTTCGACATCGCCCAGGCCGGCACGACGCTGCTGCGCCTGAGCGCGCACGACATCCCCAACCCCGAGCACCGCGAGGCGATCTACAAGCGGCACGGCGTGAGCGAGCGACTGTCGATCGCGGAGCCGCAGCCCGATGGCGGCGTGCTGGCGGTCAACCTTTATCACCACGAGCACCAGGGCGCGTTTGCCGATGGCGAGCTGCAGAACTTCGAGCAACTCGCGGTGGGGCTGCTCGCCACCGTGCGCCGCCACATCGAGCTCACCGAAGCCGCCACGCCGCGGCCCGATGCGGCGCAGCTGCGGGCTGCGCTGCAACGCCGCCACCCCGAGATGCCCACGCGCGAACTCGACGTGTGCGCGCGGCTGCTGCAGGGCCTGAGCTACGACGGCATCGCCGCCGACCTGGGCCTCTCGGTGGCCACGGTGAAGACCTACCGCCGCCGCGCCTTCGAGCGCATGGGGCTGCACTTCAAGAGCGAGCTCTTCGCGGCCTTCGTGGGATCGGTCTGAGCGGTCGGGCCTGCGCGATCAGGCCTTCAGCCTCCGCAGCGCTCTGGCCAGCGCCTGCACCGCGGCGTCGATCTGCTCGCGCTCGATCACGAGGGGCGGCGCGAGGCGCACCACGGTGTGGTGCGTGTCCTTGGTCAGCACGCCCTCGTGCATGAGCGCTTCGCACACTGCGCGGGCACTCGCGAACGCCGGGTCGATCTCCACGCCCACCAGCAGGCCACGCCCGCGCACCTCGGTGATCGCCGGGTGCGCGATCGCCTGCACTTGCGCCATCAAATACGCCCCCTGCTCGGCGGCGCGCTGCACCAGGTGCTCTCGCTCCAATAACAACAAGGCCGCATGGCCCACCGCCGCAGCCAACGGGTTGCCGCCGAAGGTGCTGCCGTGGTCGCCGGGGGTGAACTGCGCCATCACGTCGTCGCGCGCGAGGAAGGCGCTCACCGGCAGCAGGCCGCCACCGAGCGCCTTGCCGAGGGTGAGCCCGTCGGGCTTCACGCCTTCGTGGTCGCAGGCGAGCAGTGCGCCGGTGCGGCCGAGGCCGGTCTGCACCTCGTCGCAGATCATGAGCACGTTGTGCCGGGTGCAGATCTCGCGTACCGCCGCCAGGTAGCCCGCGGGTGGCACGACGATGCCCGCCTCGCCCTGGATCGGCTCGACGATGAAGGCCGCGGTGTGCGGCGTGATCGCCGCCTCCAGCGCCGGCGCATCGCCGAAGGGCACGCTCGCAAAACCGGGCGCGAAGGGGCCGAAGCCGTCGCGGTACTGCGCTTCGCTGGAGAAGCCGACGATGGTGGTGGTGCGCCCGGCGAAGTTGCCTTCGGCCACCAGGATCTGCGCCTGCCCCTCGGGCACGTGCTTCACCTTGTAGGCCCACTTGCGCGCCGCCTTGATGGCGGTTTCGACCGCCTCGGCGCCGCTGTTCATCGGCAGCGCGCGGGCCATGCCGGTCATGCGGCACAGCTTCTGCAGGAAGGGGCCGAGCCGGTCGGTGTGAAAGGCGCGGCTCGTGACGGCGAGGCGCCCGGCCTGTTCGGTCAGCGCCTGGACGAGCACCGGGTGGCTGTGGCCGAAGCTCACCGCCGAGTAGGCCGACATCATGTCGAGGTAGCGGCGGCCGGCGTCGTCGAACAGGTAGGCTCCGGCGCCGCGCGTGAGCACGATGGGCAGTGGGTGGTAGTTGTGTGCGCCGTAGGCGGCTTCGAGGTGAAGCGGCGACGGCGGCGTGGGAACGGTGTGGCGCAGTGCGGCGGCGCGGGCGGCGGTGGTCATGGGCAGCTCCGGATGGCAACTGGTTCACTCTAGGCCGGGCAGCACGAAAGGTGCATGCCACTTGTTGCACCAGACGTCCCTGAGGCGCACGATTCGTTCATCCAATCGGAGAACGAGATGCCAGAGACAGAAATCGACAAGCTCGACCGCAAGATTCTCACGGCCCTGCAGGCCGACGGCCGGGCCAGCAACGTGGAGCTGGCCGCGCAGGTGCACCTGTCGGCGCCTCAGTGCTTCCGCCGCGTGCGGGCACTGGAAGAGCGCGGCGTGCTGCGCGGCTACCGGGCCCTGGTGCAGCCCGAGGCGCTGGGCCTGGGCGTGATGGCCTACGTCAGCCTCAACATCGACGGCGGCCAGTTCGGCCGGGTGCGCGAAATCGAGCGCGACATCCGCGCCTTTCCGCAGATCCTCGAGTGCCACACGGTTTCTGGCGACAGTGACTACTTGCTCAAAGTGGTGGCGCGAGACCTCCGGAGCCTGAGCCAGTTCCTCACGGACCAGCTGATGCAGGTGCCCGGCGTGGACGACGTGCGCTCGATGATCTGCCTGGAGGAGGTGAAAGCGCCTTCGCCCTTGCCGGTCGATTTGTAGCCCGCCAAGTCCACCAATCGCACAACTGCGGCGATTAGCAATGGTATTGATGATGTTCAATAACTATATTGAGTAGATCATTCCACGAAGCAAAACCGCCCATGAACGCGTTTGCCCTCTCCGAATCCGAGCCCGACGACGCTTCCGCTGCACAGGGCGAGGGCGCTGCCGGCCCGCACAAGCGTGACCTGATCGCCGGCCTGGAGAAGGGCCTGGCCGTCATCGAGGCCTTCGACCAGGACCGCCCGCGTCTGACCATCAGCGAGGTCGCCACGCGTTGCGGGCTGACCCGCGCCGCCGCCCGCCGCTACCTCATCACCCTCGAGTACCTGGGCTACGTGACGAGCGACCGCCGCATGTATTCGCTGAGCCCCAAGGTGCTGCGCCTGGGCCAGAGCTACATGCACTCGGCGCGGCTGCCGCGCATCGTGGCGCCCGAGTTGCACAAGCTCGCCTACACCCTCAAGGAAGCCTCGTCGGCCGGCGTGCTCGACGGCAACGACGTGATCTGCATCGCCGCCACGGAGGCCGGCCGGTTGGTCTCGTCGACCCTGCAACCCGGCACGCGGGTGCCGGCCTACTGCACCGCCAACGGCCGTGTGCTGCTGAGCGCGATGCCGCAGCCCGAGGTGGAGGCCTGGCTCGCGCGCCAGAGCTTCGAGGCCCGCACGCCGCACACGATCATCGACCGCGACAAGCTCGCTGCGGAGATCGCGCAGATCCGCCTGCGCGGCCATGCCGCCGTCGACCAGGAATTCGAACTCGGCCTGCGCACGATCTCGGTGCCGCTGAAGAACTACCGCGGCGAGGTGCTCGCCGCCATCAACGTGAGCGCCCAGGCCTCGCGCATGAGCATGGAGCAGCTCGTCAGCGAATGCCTGCCGGCCCTGCTGCAGGCACAGGCCCGCCTGCGCAGCACGCTCTAGAACACAAGGAGACAGCCCATGAGAGTTCAAGTCGCCATCATCGGAGCAGGCCCATCAGGCTTGTTGTTAGGTGCCAAGCTGCACCAGGCCGGCATCGATGCCATCGTCATCGAACAACGCAGCGCCGACTACGTGCTCGGCCGCATCCGCGCCGGGGTGCTGGAGCAGGGCTGCGTCGACATGATGGACAGCCTGGGCCTCGGGGCGCGCATGCACGCCGAAGGCCTGGTGCACGGCGGCTTCAACCTCGGCTACCGCAACACCCACCACCGCATCGACCTGCACGCGCTCACCGGCAACAACGTGATGGTCTACGGCCAGACCGAAGTCACACGCGACCTGATGGACGCCCGCGCCGCCTGGGGCGCGAAGACGGTGTACGAAGCCGAGAACGTGCGCATCCACGGCTTCGACGGCAACACGCCGTCGGTCACGTACACGAAGGACGGCAAGACGCATGAGGTGCAGTGCGACTACATCGCCGGCTGCGACGGCTTCCACGGCGTGAGCCGCGCAAGCGTGCCGGCGCAGAGCATCCAGCACTACGAGCGGGTCTACCCCTTCGGCTGGCTGGGCGTGCTGGCCGACGTGCCGCCGGTGGCGCACGAGCTCATCTATTCCAACCACGAGCGTGGCTTCGCCCTGTGCAGCATGCGCTCGAAGACGCGCAGCCGCTACTACATCCAGTGTTCGCTCGACGACAAGGTCGAGCAATGGAGCGACCAGGCCTTCTGGGACGAACTGCGCAAACGCCTCGACCCCGAAGCCGCCGCGAGCATGGTCACCGGCCCGTCGATCGAGAAGAGCATTGCGCCGCTGCGCAGCTTCGTCGCCGAGCCGATGCGCTTCGGCCGCCTCTTCCTCGTGGGCGATGCGGCGCACATCGTGCCGCCCACCGGCGCCAAGGGCCTCAACCTCGCCGCGAGCGACGTGCACTACCTCGCGCACGGTCTCATCGAGCACTACCAGGAGAAAAGCGTGGCCGGCCTCGACGCCTACTCCGGCCGCGCGCTGCGCCGCGTGTGGAAGGCGGTGCGCTTCTCGTGGTGGTTCACCGCGCTGATGCACAAGTTCCCCGCCGCCGCGGGCGACACCGGCGCCATCAGCCAGAAGATCCAGGAAGCCGAGATCGACTACCTGCTGGGCTCGCAAGCGGCCATGACCTCGCTCGCCGAGAACTACGTGGGCCTGCCTTACGAAGTGTGAAGCCCGGCCCCTAAAAGGGGCCGGTCGGAGTGCGACTTCGTGCCGCGTGCTTACGCGGCCCTCCCATCGCTTGCAGTTGGTAACGCCTTCTGTACGCGGGGCTCAGGCAGCATGCCGGGCCAAAGGGAGAACACAACATGACACTCGCACACCACGGCCGCTCGGCCCTGCGCAGCTTGAGCCTGTCGATCGCCGCCACCGCCCTCCTCGCCGGCTGCGGCGCCGGCACCGACTCGGTCCACAACGAAGCGGCAGCGCCCAGCGTGCCCTCGCCCGCCCCGGCGCCGGCACCAGCGCCCGCCCCCAGCCCGGCCCCCGCACCGCCCCCCGGCACCGCGGTGACCTACTACTTCTCCGACTGCCAGACGGGAGCGACCAGCGGCTGCGTGCCCGGCGACAACGCCAACGCCGGCACCAGCGCCGCCGCTCCCAAGCGCACGCTGGCCGGCATCGACGTCAACGCACTGGCCGCGGGCAGCCGCCTGCTCTTCGCCCGTGGGGGCGCCTGGGCCAACTTCAGCCTGCAACTGCACAACCTCAACGTCACCACGGCGGCCCCGCTCGTGTTCGACGCCTACACACCGCCCGCAGGCGGCAGCGCGCGCCCGGTGTTGAACCCCGGCAGCGCCTTCTTCGTGTTCCAGACCAGCGTCTTCGGCCGCAGCGAAGACACCGGCGGCTACGTGCTGCGCAACCTCACGCTCGACGGCCGCGGCAGCAACGGCTGGGGCATCCACCTGCGCAACCGCGCGCACGACATCTTGCTCGACAACCTCGAGATCACCGGCTTCGAGATCGCGCTGCACTCGCAGAACGAAAGCCCGATCGGCAACGTGACGCTGCGCAACAGCCACATCCACCACAACTCCGAGATGGGCCTGCTCGGCGAGGCCGACAACCTCGTCATCGAAGGCAACCTCTTCGAAGCCAACAACTTCTCGGGCAGCGGCTTCAACCACGCCATCTACCTGGGCGGCAGCGGCCGCAACGGCGTCATCCGCAACAACACCTTCACCCACAACTCGGTGTGCACCCGCGCGCCCTGTGCCGACGGCAACCCGGTCGACCCCAACGTCTGCCGCGGCGGCAACGTGACCATCCACGGCCAGTGGGACGGCATGCTCATCGAAGGCAACACCATCCAGCAGGTGGCCTCGGTCGGCAGCTGCTACGGCTTCTCGATCACGCCGGGCTACACCTCGGCCGAGTTCTTCCGAAACTTCACGGTGCGCCACAACACCGTCATCAACCTCGGCGGCTGCGCCATCTGCGCGGGGGCCTCGGTGGGCCCGCTGATCGAGAACAACCTGCTCATCAACCGCAACAACAGCTGGATGAGCGGCGTGGTGCTCGGCGCCAACGTGGGTTCGCAAGGCGCCGGTGGCGACGATGTCGACAACGGCGCCATCGTGCGCAATAACACGATGTGCTCGACCTACTTCTCGGGCGGCAGCCAGCTCATCTCCGCCATCAACGCCGGCACCTACACGCAGGCCGGCAACGTGCTGCGCACCGGCGCCGATGCCAGCACCGGGCCCTGTGCGCGCTGACGCCTCGAAGCCTCAGGCCTTCGCGACGGCCAGCCAGCGGTCGAGCTGATCGGGCGCGGCCAGCAGCGCTTCGCTGCTGTCGCGGTGCACCACCTGGCCGCGGTCGAGCACCACGGCCGTGTGCGTGATCGGCAGGATCATGCGCGGGTTCTGCTCCACGATGATGGCCGACATGCCTTCATCCCGCACCACACGCGCAATCGAGCGCAGCAGCTCTTCCACGATGATGGGTGCGAGGCCTTCGAGCGGCTCGTCGAGCAGCAGGAGCTTGGGGTTGAGCACCAGCGCGCGCGCCACCGCGAGCATCTGCTGCTCGCCGCCCGACAGCTGGTTGCCCATGTTCGACTTGCGCTCCGCGAGGCGCGGGAACATCTCGTAGGCGCGCTCCACCGTCCACGGGCCGGGCCGCGCCACCGCGGTGAGGTTCTCGTGCACCGTGAGCGACTTGAAGATGTTGCGCTCCTGCGGCACCCAGCCGATGCCGGCGCCAGCGCGCAAGTGGGCAGGCAGGTTCGTGATGTCCTGCCCGGCGAGCGAGATGCGGCCGGCGTGGCGGCGCGTCACCCCCACGAGCGTGTTCATGAGGGTCGTCTTGCCGGTGCCGTTGCGGCCCAGCAGCGCGAGCGACTGGCCGGCTTCCAGCGTGAGGTCGATGCCTTGCACCACCACCGCCTCGCCATAGCCTGACTTCAAGCCTTCGACCTTGAGCAGCTCAGCCATGGCCTTCCCCGAGGTAGACCGCTTTCACGCGCGGGTCGGTCGAGATGCTGGCCACGTCGCCTTCAGCGAAGAGCGTGCCGTTGACGAGCACGGTCACCGTGCGGGCGAAGTTGAAGACGAGGTCCATGTCGTGTTCGATCAGGAGGATCGTCACCTCCGGCGGCAGCGCGTTGATGGTGTCGAAGATCTCCTGGCGCTCGCCTTCGGGCACGCCGGCCACCGGCTCGTCGAGCAGCAGCACGCGCGGCTCGCTGGCAATGGCGGTCGCGATCTCGAGCAGGCGGCGCTTGCCGTAGGCGAGCACGCTGACCTTCTGGTCCATCACGTCATCGAGGCGGAACTGCTTCAGCAGCACCGCGCAGCGCTCGGCCACGCGCGGGTCGCTGCCCAGAGGCTTCCACCAGGTGTGGCTGATGCCGAGCTGTGCGCTCACCGTGAGGGCGAGCGACTGCAGCGGCGTGAGCTCGTTCCACAGCTGGTTGATCTGGAAGGTGCGCACGATGCCGCGGCGCACCCGCTGGTGCGGCGCGAGCTGGGTGATGTCCTGCCCGTCGAGCGAGATGCGGCCGGAGGTGGGCTCCACCACGCCGGTGAGCAGGTTCACGAGCGTGGTCTTGCCGGCGCCGTTGGGGCCGATCAGCGCGTGGCGTGCGCCCTTCTCGACCTTGATCGACACGTCGTTGGTCGGCGTGATGCCGCCATATCGTTTCAGCAAGTTGTGGGTTTCGAGAACGACCTGGCTCATGCCTGCCCTCCCCGCTTGAACCACGTCCACGGGCGGACCAGGCGCTCACGCCCCACCAGCATCAGCACCACGAGGAAGAGCCCCAGCCAGAAGGTCCAGTACTGCGGCGTCCACGCAGAGACGAGGTCGTGCAGCAGCTTGAAGATGATGGCGCCGAAGATGCCGCCATAGAGGTACGCGGTGCCGCCGATCACGAGCACGAGTACGAGGTCGGCGCTTCGGTGGAACTCGAAGCCGTCGAGCGAGGCGAAGCCCGAGGTCTGCGCCATCAGCGCGCCGGCTGCACCGGCCACCGCCGCGCCCAGCGTGTAGACCGCCACCAGCCGCAGGTGCACCGACAAGCCGATGCTCTGTGTGCGCAGGCGGTTGTCGCGCAGCGCCTTCAGCGAATAGCCGAAGGGCGAGTGCACGATGCGGCGCGTGATCAGC
The DNA here is from genome assembly GCF_032681285.1 of Piscinibacter gummiphilus. Lineage (NCBI taxonomy): Bacteria > Pseudomonadati > Pseudomonadota > Betaproteobacteria > Burkholderiales > Sphaerotilaceae > Rhizobacter > Rhizobacter gummiphilus. The sequence goes on along the minus strand of NZ_CP136336.1, from coordinate 461,246 downwards.
ACGCACACCGCGAGCACCGCCAAGCTGTAGGCGTACGCGGTCTTGCCGAAGAGGTCGAACTCGAAGGTGCCGAGCAGCTTGCCCATCACCACGCCTTGCAGGCCGTCGGCACCGCCCGTCAGCCAGTCGAGCTTGTTGGCGAGTTCATAGAGCACCGCTGCCACGCCGAGCGTGATCATGAGCCGCGTGAGGTCGGAGCCCCGCATGATGAGCACGCTGCACAGCGCCCCCAGCACCGCGGTGCCGGCGACGGCGACCGCCAGGCCCACCAGGGGGTCGGGCATCACGTGCTTGGCGAAGAGCGCGGCCGTGTAGGCGCCGAAGCCGAAGAAGGCCGCATGGCCGAGCGACACGATGCCGGCGTAGCCGAGGATGAGGTCGAGCGACAACGCGAAGAGCGCGAGGATCGCGATCTCATTGAGCAGCAGCGCGTGGCGGCCCGACAGGAACACCGAGGCGATGGCCACCACCGCGAGCGCGATCTCCCACCAGCGCCAGCCCGAGGCGGCGCGCAGCGAGGCCTGCACCTTCTCCAAGGAGATGGCTTGACGATCTGGCGCGCTCATTTCGAGCCCCTCTGGCCGAAGAGGCCCTGCGGACGCCAGGTCAGGATCGCGATCATCAGCGCGTAGACGATGAAGGCGCCGAGCTTGGGCGCGTAGTACTTGCCGAACACGTCGGCAATGCCGAGCAGCAGCGCGGCCAAGAGCGGGCCGGTGATGGTGGTGGTGCCGCCGACCGACACCACGATCAGGAAATACACCATGAACTTGAGCGGGAAGATCGGCTCCAGGCCCAGCACTTCGGCACCCAACGCACCGCCCAGGCCGGCGAGGCCCGAGCCCACCGCGAAGGTGAGCAGAAAGACCTGGTTGACGTTGATGCCGAGGCCGCGCGCGACGCGCGGGTCATCGACCGCTGCGCGCAAGCGGCTGCCGAAACGCGTGCGGCTCAGGATCATCTGCAGCGCCACTGTCAGCAAGCCGCACACCACGATGATGAAGAGGCGGTACTTGCCGATGCCGACATCGGCGAGGTCGAAGCGGCCCTGCAGCCACGAGGGCACCGAGATCATCTGCTGCTGCGAGCCGATGATGTAGTCGACCCCCGTCACGGCCATGAAGACGAGGCCGATGGAAAAGAGCACCTGGTCGAGGTGCGGCCGGTTGTACATCGGCCGGTACAGCGTGCGCTCGAAGGCGGCGCCGAGCACGGCGGTGAAGAGGAAAGCCAGCGGCAGCGTGGCCAGGAAGGGGACGCCGAGCTTGTTCATCAGCAGCACGGTGGTGTAGCCCCCGGCCATCGCGAACGCACCGTGCGCGAGGTTGATGAAGTTCATCAGGCCCATCGTGACCGCGAGGCCGACGGACAGGACGAACAGCAGCATGCCGTAGGCGATGCCGTCGAAGAGAAGGGTCAGCATGCTGCGACGAGGTTGCAGGCGGAAGGAATGGGCAACACGATGCGCGCCCCTGCCTTCCGGCAGGCGGCGCGCACAGAAGGCTGGAGAACCTTACTTGGCCCCGAGCTTGCCCGGGTCCTTCACGGCCTTCTGCACGTCGAATTCCTGGTTCCACAGCTGGCCGCCCACACGTTCGACCTTGCGGATGTAGATGTCGTGCACCACGTCGCGCGTCTGCGCGTCGATCATCACCGGGCCGCGCGGGCTCTCGAAGACCTGGCCCTTCATCGCGGCCAGCAGGTCGTCGCCGCCGCCCTTGCCCTTGGTGGCTTCGAGCGCCTTGTAGATCACGCGCATGCCGTCGTAGCCGGCCACTGCCATGAAGTTGGGGCGGAACTTGTTGGCGGCCTCGAAGGACTGCACGAACTTCTTGTTCATCGGCGAATTGTGCGAAGCGGAGTAGTGCTGGGCGGTGACCACGCCGAGCGCCACGTCGCCCATGTCGTTCAACTGGTCGTCGTCGGTGATGTCGCCGGTGCCGATGAGCTTGATGCCCGACTTGTCCAGGCCACGCTCGGCGAACTGCTTCATGAACGCTGCGCCCTGGCCCGAGGGCAGGAAGACGAACACCGCATCGGGCTTGGCGTCGCGCACCTTCTGCAGGAAGGGCGCAAAGTCGGGGCTCTTCAGCGGCGAGCGGATCTCGGCCACGATCTCGCCACCGTTGAGCTGGAACTGGCTCTTGAAGAACTTCTCGGCGTCGATGCCGGGGGCGTAGTCGGTGACGAGCGTGACGACCTTCTTGATCTTGTTCTTGCCGGCCCATTCGCCCATCGCCACGGCCGCCTGCGGCAGCGTGAAGCTCGTGCGCACGATGTAGGGCGACGCGGTGGTGATGACGGAGGTGGCGGCGGCCGTCACGACCATCGGCACCTTGGCCTGCGTGGCGATGGGCGCGGTGGCCATCGCGAGTGGTGTGAGGCCGAAGCCGGCCAGCACGTCGACCTTGTCGTTGACGACCAGCTCCTGCGCCAGGCGGCGGGTGGAGTCGGCCACGCCGGCATCGTCCTTGATGATGAGCTCGATCTTGCGGCCGGCCACGGTGGCGCCGTTCTGCGCCATGTAGAGCTTGGCAGCGGCTTCGATCTGCCGGCCGGTGGAGGCCGACTGGCCGGTCATGGGCAGGATGAAGCCGATCTTGAACGGCGCCGCCTGGGCGAACGCCTGCGGAACGGTGAGAGCGAGCGCGAGAGGCAGGACGCCTTTCAGGACGTGGCGTTTTTGCATGGTGTGTCTCCGGGTGGCGGGGGGAATCGAAGAGTGTGCGGACTGTGCGCCATGCGTGCGCTATTCGGCAATCAGGGAGTTCGACTACCAGCTATGCCGCTGCGGCATGACGGCCAGGGAAGACCCTGGCCTCTCGCCGGGAACTTCAGTCGGCCCGGTAAGCGGTGTCGAGCACCACCCCACCGCCGCTCACGCGCGATACGCAGGCGCACAGGCGTTGGTTGGCCCGGTGCTCGTGCGGGCTGAAGAAGACGTCGCGGTGGTCGATCTGGCCTTGCACGGAAATCACATCCATCGCGCACAGGCCGCACTCGCCCCTGCAGCAGTCGGACAAGGTCTCCACCCCGTTCTCGGCCAGCACGTCGAGCAGCGTGCGGTCGGGCGGCACCTCGATGCGCAGCTGGTGGCGCGGCAGCTCCACCCAGAAGGGCTCGGCCGCATGGTGGCCGCTGTTGCCGAAGGTCTCGAAGCGCAGGTCGGCAGGCGGCCGGCCGGCGGCGGCCCAGGCGTCGCGCGCCGCGTCGAGCAGGCCGAGCGGACCGCACACGAGCATCTGCGCGCCGGGAGCGAGCGAGGCGATTTCACGCTCCAGGTTGAGACGTTCGTCGGCATCGCTGCAGTAGGTTTGCAGCCGCTCGCCGAGCGTGAGTTGCAGCGTGTCGGCGTAGACGAGCTCGGCGGCACTGCGCGCGGCATAGCGCATGCGCACGTCGGCGCCCTTGGCGGCCAGCATCTGCGCCATGCCGACCAGCGGGGTGATGCCGATGCCGCCGGCCACGAGCAGGAACTGCGGCGCGTTGAAGGCGAGTTCGAAGTGGTTGTCGGGCTCGCCGATGGTCAACTCTTCGCCGTCTTCCAGCGACCACACGTGGCGCGAGCCGCCGTGGCCTTCGGCCGCCAGCTTGACGGCAATGCGATAGACGGCGGGGTCGTGCAGGCCGACGAGTGAATAGGAGCGTGTCTCTTCGCGCCCGTCGATCATCACCTTGACCTTGAGGTGGCTGCCCACCGTCCACGGCTTCACGCCCCCTTCGGGGCGGATCTCGAACTCGCGCACGGTGGGGCTCAGGTTGCGGTGGGCGCGGATGTGGGCGGGGTGCCAGGTGTTGCTGCTTTTCATGGTCTTGCTACGTCAAGGTCGGGCTAGCGGGTGGCGCGGCGGCGGATCAGGCTCGCGCCGGGCAGGCGCTGCAGGCTCTGGTGGCTTTGCAGCGCTTCGCGCAGGTTCTGGTGGGCGATGCGAGCGTGTTCGCGCATCAGCGATTCGGCGCGGGCACCTTCGCGCTGCACGATGGCGTCGAGCACCGCGCGGTGCTGGGCCTGCGCGACGACGAGCGTGTCGCGCGCGTCGGGGCCGGTGGAGCGGGCCAGCACGAAGCCGTTGGGTGATGCGAAGGGCAGCGTCTTGGCGCGCTCCAGCTGGCGTGCCACGAGGTCGCTGCCGGCCATCTCGCTCAAGAGGTCGTGGAAGCGGCCGTTCTGCTCGACGTAGCCGTTGAACGAGTCTTCGCTCAGCTCGGGCTGCGCGAGCAGCTCGTCGATGCGGGCGATGCAGTCGCGCGCTTCGGCGAGCAGCACCGAGGTCACGCCCCGCTCGGCGGCCAGGCGCGCGGCCAGGCCTTCGAGCGTGCCGCGCACTTCGATCGCGTCGTGGATGTCGGCCTCGGAAAAATCCTTCACCGCGAAGCCGCCGTTGGGCAGCGCTTCGAGCAGGCCTTCTTCCTGCAGGCGCACGAGCGCCATGCGGATCGGCGTGCGCGAGGCGCCGAGCAGGTCGACGAGCGTGAGTTCGGCGATGCGGCTGCCGGCCTTCAACTCGCCACCGACGATCAGCTCGCGCAGCTTCAACTGCACGCGCACCGTCTGCGAGGTGCCGGTGTCGTCGTCGAGCTTCGCGCTCATGCGGCCGTCCGCAGCGGGATCACCTTCGGCGCATCGGGCGGCGTCTCCTTCGCCACCATCTTGTCGATCAGCTTGCGTGCCCACATCGAGCCGGCGTCGATGTTGAGGTTGTAGAACTTGTAGCCCGGGTGTTCGTCGATGGCCTGCTGCTGGGCTTCGAGGATCAGCTCGTCCTCGCGGAAGATGCCGGCCACGCCTTCGCGCAACTCGTGCGTGAGGCGCTGCTCGCCCAGGCAGTAGTTGCGCGCGAAGGCCCAGAAGTAGTGGCAGGTGGTCTCGGTCTCGGGCGTGATGGTGTTGAGCACGAAGCCGTTGACGCCTTGCGATCGATCCCCTTGCGGCGCGCCGGTGCCCGCCTTGGCCACGCCCACATCGATGGTGATGGTGCAGGGCGCTTCGAAGCGAATGATCTGCCAGCGGTCGACAGGGCCCTCGTAGCCGGTGGCGTGCTTGATCTGGCCGGCCCAGAAGGGCGGCGCGTCGATGCCTTCCATCCAGCGGGTGACGGTGGCGAATCGATCGCTGTGGGTGGCCACGAAGGGTGCTTCGGCCACGGCGCGCTGGCCGATGGACGAGCCGTGCACGAAGGTTTCGTGCGTCAGGTCCATCAGGTTGTCGAGCACCAGGCGGTAGTCGCACTTCACCTGGATCAGCTTGCCGTCGCCGGCCCATTCCGGGTGGTCGTTCCAGTGCAGGTCGGGCACGGTGCTCTCGTCGGCGAGCGCCGGATCGCCGGGCCAGATCCACACGAAGCGGTGCTTCTGCACCACGGGGAAGGAGCGCACGCAGGCCGAGGGGTTGATCGTCTCCTGCGAGGGCATGTGGGTGCAGCGGCCGTCGCCGTTGAAGACCAGGCCGTGGTAGCCGCAGGTGATCTCGTCATCGTGCAGCGTGCCCTTGCTCAGGGGGAGCAGGCGGTGCCAGCAGGCGTCTTCCAGTGCGGCCACGGTGCCGTCCTTGCGGCGGAACATGACGATCTTCTGGCCGCAGATGGTGCGGCTCAGCAGGGCCGGTTTGACTTCCACGTCGTAGGCGGCGGCATACCAGGCGTTGAGGGGAAAGGTCTTGGCGGCGGACTTCATGAGGCGACTTCCTGAATACGCGTTGTATACAGCAACAGTCTAAACGGCCTGCCAAACAGCTCAAACATCGGGTTAACCCGCGCCTTGAGGGCGATCCTGTATGCATTCGAAGGCCTCGGCCGCTACCATCGTCCTCTTTCCCGTCTCCCGGAGGATCACCATGACCGCACGCACGACCCCACCCTTCCGCGCCGACCACGTGGGCAGCTTCCTGCGCCCCAAACGCCTGCTCGAAGCGCGCGAGAAGAAGGCCAAGGGCGAGATCTCCCCTGCGGAGCTGCGCAAGGTCGAAGACGAGTGCATCACCGAGATCGTGAAGTTCCAGGAAGACGTGGGCCTGAAGTCGATCACCGATGGCGAGTTCCGCCGCACCTATTTCCACGTCGACTTCCTCGAGCAGATCGGCGGCGTGAAGACCGACATCCCGGTCACCGTGATCCGCCCCGATGGCACCGAAGAGCTGGCCCCACCGGTCATGCGTGTGATCGACAAGGTGAAGCACGTGAAGGACATCCAGCTCGCCGACTTCCAGTACCTGAAGAGCCAGCTGAAGCCCGGCAGCACCGCCAAGGTGACCATCCCCTCGCCGACCATGCTGCACTTCCGCGGCGGCCGTGCGGGCATCAGCCGCGAGGCCTACCCCGAGCTCGAACCCAGCTTCTACCAAGACGTGGCGAACGCCTACGGCGACGAGCTGCGCTCGCTGGCCGCCGCCGGCTGCACCTATGTGCAGATGGACGACACCAACCTCGCCTACCTCTGCGACGAGAAGATGCGCGAAGCGGCCCGCAGCCGCGGCGACGACCCCAACGAGCTGCCGCACCGCTACGCCAAGTTCATCAACCTCGTGGTCGCGCAAAAGCCCAAGGGCATGACGCTCGCGATGCACCTGTGCCGCGGCAACTTCAAGAGCACGCACGCCGCGGCCGGCAACTACGAGCCGGTGGCAGAGGCGCTGCTCTCGGAGATGAACCTCGACGCCTACTTCCTCGAATACGACGACGACCGCTCGGGCGACTTCCGCCCGCTGCGCTACCTGCCCAAGGGCAAGATCGTGGTGCTCGGCCTCGTGACCACCAAGTTCGGCGAGATGGAAAGCAAGGACACGCTGAAGCGCCGCATCGACGAAGCCGCACAGTACGCGCCGCTGGAGCAGCTGTGCCTGTCGCCGCAGTGCGGGTTCTCGTCGACCGTGCACGGCAACAACATTGCCGTGGAGGCCCAGCGCAACAAGCTCAAGCTGGTGGTGGAAACGGCGCGCGAAGTCTGGGGCGACTGACGGGCTCGGCGCCGCGCGGGCTCATTCGGCGCTGAGCAGCTCGAGCGTGCGCGCATCGCGCTCGCCGCCGTACCAGCGCTGCAAGGCCAGCGACCACACCGGCTCGCCCGGGGCCACCGTCTCGAAGAGCGTGAGGCAGGAGCGGAACTTGGCGTCGTCGGGCGACCCGAAGATCTCGTTCGCGCTCTTGCCGGGCACCGCCAGCACCCGCTGCACCGAGCGCTTGAGCCGCGGCCCCAGCACCGGGTGCGCCCAGTAGGCCGCGGCCTCCTGCTGCGAGGCGATGCCATAGCGCTTCGCCATCTCGCTGCGACCCAGCGCTTTCAGTTGCGGGAAGACGAACCACATCCAGTGCGTTGTCTTCGCACCGGCGGAGAGTTCGGCGTCGACCTGCGCCATCACCGGCGCTTGGGCGTCGACAAAACGTTGCAGATCGTGCGGGTCACTCATCGGGGCTCCTCGTCACAACAGGCCCCTCAGAATATTCGGCTTCGGCGCGTCCGGCGCGAGTAGCTCAGGCCGGTTGAGGGAAATGTGCGAGCCTGCGGAAAACCGTCACGCTTGTGACGGCATAACAGCCGGCCACGTTGCCCAGGCAGACCAGCGTGTAGTTCGGGTCTCCACTGACGAAGTGCGCATAGAGCAGCGACACGGTGGACGACGCGCACCACAGGCCCCAGGTCGGCAGCGACACGTCGGCCGCGCCATTGCGGCTGCGCCACACGGCGAGCACCTGCGGCACGTAGCCGACCACGAACAACACCCCGAACAGCGCATACAACGCGCTCACCACGCTCACCACGACGACACTCCACGACCCGACGGGCGAACTGCCCCGTGCGGCCAGTGTGCCGAAGGCGGTGAAGCGGAAAACGCCGAAAACGCGGTGGATGCCGGCCCTACTTCCGCCGCCGCAGCCCGCGCTCGGCCAGCTCGAAGGCCAGCTGCACCGCCAGCGCGAGCACCGCCGCCGGGATGGCCCCCGCCAGGAGCGCCATGTGGTCGTTGAGCGCCAGGCCGGTCACGATGCGCTCGCCGTAGCCGCCGGCGCCGATGAAGGCGGCGATGGTGGCCGTGCCCACGCTGATGACGGTGGCGGTCTTGATGCCGGCCAGCAGCACCGGCGCGGCCAGCGGCAAGTCGATGCTGCGCCAGCGCTGAGGCGCGGTGAGGCCGAGCGCGGTGCCCGCCGCGCGCAGGCCCGCGGGCACCTGCTGCAGCCCGGTGGCGGTGTTGCGCACGATGGGCAAGAGCGCATAGAGCGCGAGCGCCACCAGCGCCGGCACGGTGCCGATGCGCCCGAGCAGCGGGATCAACATCGCCAGCAGCGCAAGCGAGGGCACGGTCTGCAGCAGCCCTACCACCGCCATCACCGGCTGCTCCACGCGCGGCAGCGCGGCAGCCGCCGCCCCGAGCGGGATGCCGACGACGCAGGCCGCGAGCACCGCAGTGGCGACGAGCAGCAGGTGCTGCGCGGTGAGCCGGCCCAGGTCGTCGGCGAAGAGGCGCTGCAGCAGGCCAGCCTGCGCCGCGGCGCCCGTGGTGGGGGCGAGAAAGCCCCGCGCCACGTCGGCGAAGGGCCGGCCTTGCAGCTCGGCCTGGCCGTTCATCTCGATCATCTGCTGGGTGCCGATACGCCCTTCCAGTGCGGTGAGCGCCTGCCAGGCGGCGGGGAAGCGCTGCGGCGCGTCGAGCCGGTACAGCAGCACCGCGTCGTAGCGCGGGAAGAACGCGAGGTCGTCTTCCAGCACGCGCAGGCCGAGCGTCGCGATCTTGGCGTCGGTGGTGTAGATGTCGGTGGCGGCGATGCGGCCACCCGTGAGCGCCTCGTAGGCGATGCCGTGATCGATGCCCACTGGACGCTGCGTGAGGCCGTAGCGCGCCGCGAGGCCGGGCCAGCCATCCTGCCGGCCGAGGAACTCGTGCGACAGGCCGAGCGTGAGGCCGGGGTGCGCCTTGAGGTCGCTCAGCCGGCGGATGCCCAGGCGCTGCGCTTCGGCCTCGCGCATCGCGAGCGCGTAACCGTTCGAGAAGCCGAGCGAGCCGCTCACGCCGAGCCCCTGCTGCGCGAGACCGGCCCGCAGTGCGTCGACGCTGTTCAGCTGCGGCTGCTTGAGAATCTCGGCGGCGATGGTGCCGAGGTATTCGGGGTAGACGTCGATCGCGCCGGCCTTCAGCGCTTCGAATACCACGGCGGTGTTGCCGAGGCCCTGCCGGTGCTGCGCCGCCACGCCCGCTCGCTGCGCCGTCTGCGCGATCACCTCGCCGAGCAGGTACGACTCGGTGAAGCGCTTGGAGCCCACCTGCAGCGCCGCGCCGTCGGCAAGCGCGGGGCCGCACAGGCACAGCATGAGAAGCATCAGCAGGGCTCGGTGCATGCGGCGCACGATAGCGGCGCGGCCGTGCATGCGCAGGGCGACCTTGCGTGGAGCAAGGCCTTCCGCCGCATCACCCGCAACCCCCGGCTCAGTACACCGCGAACGACCACTCCGCGACGGTGGCGCGCGCCGGCCTGCATTCACGCGAATGGTGTTGCCGCTGGCGCTGCACCCAATGCGCCGCGAGCGGCAGCGGGCCGAAGCCCGACTCGGCGTTGATGTGGCCGGCGTCGCCGAGGTTCAGGTAGTGCGCATTCCAGCGGCGCGCCCAGCGCAGCGCCTCCGCGGCACGCATCCACGGGTCGGTGTCGCTCGCGATGAGCGTGGTGCGCGGCGTGAGCGGCGCCGCGTGCAGGCGCCGCTGCAGGCCGAAGCGCTCAGGGTCGGCGGGCGCCACCAGCAGGGCGGCAGCGATGCGCGCCTCGCCCCAGCCCAGCCACTGCGCCAGCGCCAGGCAGCCGAAACTGTGTGCCACGGCGACCACGGGGCCGGGCGTATCGCCGAGCGTCTCGCCGATGCGCTCGGCCCAGCGCGCGAGATCGGGGGTCGACCAATCGTCCTGCCGCACCCGCAGCGCCTCGGGGTGCAGGGTGTGCAACCAAGTCTGCCAATGCGCTGGGCCGCTGTCGTGCAGGCCGGGCACGATCAGCAGGCGGGGGTCGGAGCGCGGCATCAGAGTGCCGCGATCGACACCTCGGTCGACTTCACGAGCGCGATGACCTCGCGGCCCACTTCGAGCCGGAGTTCCTTGACCGAGCGGGTGGTGATGACCGAGGTGACGATCAGGCCGGCCGGCGTCTCGACGTCGATCTCCGAGACGACCGGGCCTTCGATGATTTCTTTGACCTTGCCGCGGAACTGGTTGCGCACGTTGATGGCGGTGATGCTCATGGTGTTTCCTCTGGAGGGTTTCAAGTGGAGAAGCGCCACCCGCCGAAGCCCGACGGCACGTGGGTTTGCGGTTCATGAGGCGTTTCGTTCGCCGGCTGCTGCAGCACGCGCAGCAGCACCCGCTCTTCGAGCGCTGCGAAGCTGGGGTTGCCGCGCGAGCGCGGGCGTGCCAGCGCAATGGTTTCGTCGAGCGTGATGTGGTGGTCTTCGATCAGGATCACGCGATCGGCCAGCGCCACCGCTTCCGACACGTCGTGCGTGATGAGGATGGCGGTGAAACCATGTTCCTTCCACAGCCGCTCGATCAGGCCGTGCATCTCGATGCGGGTGAGCGCATCCAGCGCGCCGAGCGGCTCGTCGAGCAGCAGCAGCCGCGGGCGGTGCACCAGCGCACGGGCGAGCGCCACCCGCTGGCGCTGGCCGCCCGACAGCACCGCCGGCCACTCGTGGGCACGGTCGGCGAGGCCCACCTGCGAAAGCGCTTCGAGCGCACGCGTTTTCGCGTCGGGGCCTTCGAGGCCGAGCGCGATGTTGTCGACCACACGCTTCCAGGGCAGGAGGCGCGCGTCTTGGAACATGATGCGCACGTCGTCGCGGTGTGACGCGAGCGACTCGCCGTCGAGCGTGATCGAGCCGGCCTGCGCCGATTCGAGCGCGGCCACGAGCCGCAGCAGCGTGCTCTTGCCGCAGCCGCTGCGGCCGACGATGGCAATGAATTCGCCCGGGGCGACCTCGAAATTCACGTCGTCGAGCACGACACGCTCGCCATAGACCTTGCGCAGCTCGCGCACCGAGAGCGCGAGGCCTTGGGGTGCCTTGGGCGAGCGGTGCTGCAGGGGCGGTGCAGACAGTTCGGTGCGTGCCATCACGCCTCCTTCAATTGATAGCCCGGGTGCCAGCGCAACCACCAGCGCTCGAGTGCCTTGGCCAGCACGTCGGCCAGCTTGCCCAGCAGCGCATAGAGCAGGATGCCCACCAGCACCACGTCGGTCTGCAGGAATTCGCGGGCGTTCATCGTGAGGTAGCCGATGCCCGATTGCGCCGAGATGGTCTCGGCCACGATGAGCAGCACCCACATCAGGCCGAGCGAGAAGCGCAGGCCCACCAGCACCGAGGGCAGCGCGCCGGGCAGGATCACCTGGCGGTAGAGCTGCCAGCCCGACAGGCCATAGCTGCGCGCCATCTCGATCAGCCCCTTGTCGACCGAACGGATGCCGTGGAAGGTGTTGAGGTAGATCGGGAAGAACACGCCCACCGCCACGAGGAAGAGCTTGGCGCTCTCGTCGATGCCGAACCAGAGGATGACGAGCGGGATGAGCGCCAGCGCCGGGATGTTGCGCACCATCTGCAGCGTGGTGTCGAGCAGGGTCTCGCCGATGCGGAAGGTGCCGGTGAAAAGACCGAGCAAGAGGCCGAGGCCGCCGCCGATGGCAAGGCCCGCCAGCGCACGGCCGGTGCTCACGGCCACGTGCTGCAACAGCTCGCCGGAGCTGAGCAACTTCCAGAACGCTGTGATCACCGACCAGGGCTCGGGCAGCACGCGTGTGGAGAGCCAGCCGCCGCGCGACGAAAGCTCCCACACCGCGAGGATCAGCACCGGCACCAGCCACGGCAGCGCGCGCTGCACGAAGGGCGTGTTGTGGGATCGACTGCTCATGATCAGCTCTGCGAAATCTTTGACACCAAGGTGTGCTTCGGCACGAAGGTGTTGGCGACGATCTCGCCAAACGGCCCGGTGAGCGTGCGGCCGGGCAGCTTGCTCTGCACGGAAAGCGGCAAGAGCGGGAACACGAGTTCGGCAAAGCGGTGCGCTTCTTCCAGATGCGGGTAGCCGCTCAACACGAAGTAGTCGAGGCCCAGCGCCGCGTACTCCTTGATGCGCTCGGCCACCTGCTCGGGGTTGCCCACGAGCGCCGTGCCGGCACCGCCGCGCACCAGGCCCACGCCCGCCCACAGGTTGGGCGAGATCTCCAGGCCTTCGCGGATGTTGGCCTTGTTGAACTTGCCCTTGTGCAGCTCGGCCATGCGGCGCTGGCCCACCGAGTCCATCTGCGCAAACTTGGCCTGCGCGGCCTCGACCACCTTCTCGTCGAGCTGCGACACGAGCTCGGCGGCGGCGCGCCAGGCCTCGTCTTCGGTCTCGCGCACGATCACGTGCAGGCGGATGCCGAAGGAGAGTTTGCGGCCGTGCTTCGCCGCGCGCGCGCTCACGTCGGCCACCTTGGCGGCCACCGCCGCGGGCGGTTCGCCCCAGGTGAGGTAGGTGTCGACCTGCTCGGCGGCGAGGTCGTGCGCGGCTTCCGACGAGCCCCCGAAGAAGACCTGCGGATAGGGCTTGCTGACCGGCGGGTAGAGCAGCTTGGCGCCCTGCACCTTGAGGTGCCTGCCTTCGTAGTCGAACTCCTCGCCGTCGTGGCTGCGCGCGAGGATCTCGCGCCAGATCTTGAGGAATTCGGCACTCTCTTCGTAGCGCGCCTCGTGGCTCAGGAACTGGCCGTCGCCCGCGAGCTCGTGCGCGTCGCCGCCCGTCACCAGGTTGACGATCAGCCGGCCGCCCGAGAGACGGTCGAGCGTGGCGGCCATGCGGGCCGATTGCGACGGCTGCACGAGGCCGGGGCGCAGCGCCACCAGGAATTTCAGGCGCCGGGTCGCGTCGATCAGGCTCGCGGCGGTGATCCACGAGTCTTCGCAGGAGCGGCCGGTGGGCAGCAGCACGCCTTCGTAGCCCAGCGTGTCGGCGGCCACGGCCACCTGCTTGAAGTAGTCGAAGGTGGCGGCGCGGGCGCCCTTGCTGGTGCCAAGGTAGCGGCTGTCGCCGTGGGTAGGGATGAACCAGAGGATCTTCATGAGGGGCTCGTGGAAAGGTGGTGGAGGTCAGGCGGGCTGCCAGACGATGTCGGCCACGCGGATGGCCTTGGGGATCAGCCCGAGTTCGTGGAAGGCGTCGGCCACCTTCTGCTGCTCGGCGACGAGCGCCGCACTCAGCGGACCCACCGGCGAACGCGGGCGGCGGTCGAGCACGCGCAGCACGGTCGCGAGGCCCAGGCCGGAGAACTCGGCGTACTGCTTCGCAGAGTCGGCGCGGTGCCGCGCCACGTGCGCATCGGCGTCGGTGAGTGCAGCGAAGAGCTGGCGCAGCACCGGCTCCTGCTGCACCAGGCCGCGCGAGGCGAGGTAGAAGGAGTTGTTGCTCGTGAGGCCGCGGCTGGTGACGAGCGGGCGCGCCTTGCCGTCGATCTCGGCGGCGGCGTAGTACGGGTCCCAGATCGACCACGCGTCGACGGCACCGCGCTCGAAGGCCGCGCGGGCATCGGCCGGCGCGAGGTACACCGGCTGGATGTCGCTCCACTTGAGCCCGGCCGCCTTCACCGCCTGCACCAGCAGGAAATGTGCGCTCGATCCCTTCTGCAGCGCGATGCGCCGGCCCTTGAGCTCGGCGAGCGTGCGAAGCGGTGAACCCTCGCGCACCAGCAGCGCCGAGGTGTCGGGCTTGGGCGGCTCGGCGCCGACGTAGACGATGTCCTTGCCGGCCGCCTGCGCGAACACGGGCGGCGAGTCGCCCACCGCACCGAAGTCGACGCTGCCGACCGCCAGCGCTTCGAGCAGCTGCGGCACGGCAGGGAACTCGACCCACTGCACCGGCGTGCCGGGCAGGCGCTGCTCCACGAGCTTCAGCGAGCGGGTGATGTTGAGGTTGATCGAGCCCTTCTGGAAGCCGATGCGCAGCGGCAAGGGGTTGGCGCGCGACACCGGCCACCAGCTGGCCGCGGTCACCGACAGCACGCCCAAGGCGGCACGCCGGCTGAGGCTGGTCACGTTGCTCATTGCCGCCTCCGCGCTCAGTGGCTCTTCGCCACCGCCACGCCACGCGGCAGCGCGTCGCTGATGCGGATGGCCTTGGGGATGAGCTTCAGCTCGAAGAAGGTGTCGGCGATCTTCTGCTGCTCGGCGGCCACCTGGGCGCTGATGGGCACGATGCCGTAGGCGAAACGGCCGGCGGCGACTTCGGTGATCGTCGGGTCGAGGCCGATCTGCGGTGCGAGCAGCTCGGCCACCGCCTTGGCGTTGGTGGTGGCCCAGCGGTCGAGCTTCGCGAGTTCGTCGATCACCGCCTGGATCACCTGCGGGTGCCTGTCGGCATAGCCGCGTGCGGCGAGATAGAACTGGTGGTTGGCGACGATCCCTTTGCCATCGGCGAGCTGGCGGGCACCGAGCTGCTTCTCCGCAGCGGCGAGGAACGGGTCCCAGATCACCCAGGCGTCGACCGCGCCGCGCTCGAAGGCAGCGCGCGCATCGGCCGGCGGCAGGAAGACCACCTGCACGTCGCTGTACTTGAGGCCGGCCTTCTCGAGCGCCTTCACTAGGAGGAAGTGCACGTTGGAGCCTTTGTTGAGCGCGACCTTCTTGCCCTTCAACTCGGCCACGCTCTTCACCGTCGAGGTCTTGGGCACGACGATGGCTTCACCGGCCGGTGCGGGCGGCTGGTTGGCCACGTAGACGAGGTCGGCGCCCGCGGCCTGCGCAAAGATGGGCGGCGCTTCGCCCACGGTGCCGAAGTCGAGCGAGCCGACGTTCAGGCCTTCGAGCAGCACCGGGCCGGAGGGGAACTCCGTCCACTTGACGGCGATGCCTTGTGCGGCGAGGCGGCGATCGAGGTCGCCACGTGCTTTCAGGATCGTGAGCGTGCCGTACTTCTGGTAGCCGATGCGCAGCTCTTTCGGCGCGGTCTGCGCGTGGGCGGCGAGCGACAACGTGGCCAGCGCGGCGGTGGCGAGTTGCAGCCAGCGGCGGCGCGACGAGCGAGGGGTCGAGGAGGTCATGAGAGGTGTGTGCTTTCGTCAGGAAAAGGGGCGCCCGACCCGACGGGGCGTCGGGCACCGAATCGCCCGTGAGGACGAGGAGACAAAGGTGAAGGAAGGAGGCCCGAGCCGCTCAGCCGATCAACATCGCGCCGGCTCGGCGACACGCATTCGCTCGTGTGTCGAGAGCAAGGGCTGCAGCGCGCGGTCGAGCCGCTCAAGCAGGGCGTCGTCGGGTGCGTAGCCGCCGGCCGGAAGCGAAGGCAGCTGCGCATCGGTGGCATAGACGCCATCGAGGATGTTGCGGGCACCGAGCGCCGACAGCACCGGCTTCAACGCGTAGTCGACCGCGAGCAGGTGGGCGATGCTGCCGCCCGTGGCGAGTGGCAGCACCGTCTTGCCGCGCAGCGCGTCCTGCGGCAGCAGGTCGAGCCAGAGTTTCAGAAGGCCGCTGTAGGCCGCCTTGTAGATGGGGGTGGAGACGATCAGCACGTCGGCCTCGGCCACGCGCGCCACGCTGGCCGCAACCTCGGGGTGCCGCGCGTCGGCCGCGACCAGCGCGTGCGCGGGCAGCTCGCGCACCTGGACGCGGTGGCGCTCGTGTGCCGCGGTCTCGAGCCGCGCCTGGGCCAGTTCGAGCAACCAGCCCGAGCGCGAGCGTTGCGAAGGGCTGCCGGAAATGCTGACGATGTTCATGGCTGCACGATAGCCAGCAGCCTGCAGCGAGCCAACGAACGAAATCGAGCATCGATATCGATTTCGCAAGCGTGCGCGGCCCGCATGGAGAATCGGGCGATGCAAGACCCCGACCCCTCGACGCTCAAGCACACACCGCTCGAAGACCTGCAGGCGCTCCTGATCGGCACGCTGCTCGTGTCGCTCGCCGTCACGCTCTTCCAGCACGCCGGGCTGCTGTCGGGCGGCACCGCGGGCATCGCCTTCCTTGCGCACTACCTCGGCGGCTGGTCGTTCGGCGTCGCGTACTTCGTCATCAACCTGCCCTTCTACTGGCTGGCCTGGCGGCACATGGGCCGCAGCTTCACGCTGCGCACGCTCGCGGCCGTGGTGCTGGTGGCCGTGATGAGCGACTGGCTGCCACGCCACCTCGTGCTCGCGTCGCTCGACGCCTGGCTCGCCGCCCTGCTCGGCGGCGTGCTGATGGGCAACGGCTTCCTGGTGCTCTTTCGCCACCACGCGAGCCTGGGCGGCCTGGGCATCCTCGCGCTGCTGGCGCAGAAGAAGCGCGGCTGGCGCGCCGGCCACGTGCAGATGGCGATGGACTCGGCCATCGTGCTGGCCGCACTCGCCACCGTGCCGCTCGACCGTGTGGCCCTCTCGGTCGCCGCTGCCGTGGTGCTCAACCTCGTGATCGCCACCAACCACCGGCCCGGGCGCTACGTGGCCCAGTAGCGGCAGGGCCGCCCGCGGAGATTCACGCGGCTCGAGGCTCCGGTCTGCAGCGCAGCACACACTTGTCGGCTGACAAGTAACTTCGATCGGCGTGCTACAAACGACGTCTGCATGGACGCGCGCACGGCCTGGGGCACGGTGCTTTGGGGGCGCAGCGGGAGGAGCTTGCCGTGGTGGACCGTTTGAAGAACAAGGTGGCCGTGATCACCGGGGGCTGTTCGGGCATTGGCCTGGGCACGGTGGAAAAGTTCGTGGCCGAAGGCGCGCAGGTGATGGTGGGTGACATCAACGACGCCGACGGCGCCGCGCTCGAAGCACGTTTTGCCGGCAAGGTCGCCTACCAGCATTGCGACGTGACCGATGCGCCGCAGATCGAAGCGCTGATGGCGGCCGCCGTGGCGCGCTTCGGCGGGCTCGACATCGTCTTCAACAACGCCGGTGCCGGCGGCACGCCGGCCACCATCGCCGAGATGACACCCGAGGGCTGGGACCGCACGCAAAGCCTGCTGCTGCGCTCGGTGGCGCTGGGCATCACCTACGCCGTGCCGCACCTGAAGCGGCGTGGCGGCGGCGCGATCGTCAACACCGCTTCCATCGCGGGCGTGCAGTCGGGCGCCGCGCCGATCGCCTACTCGGTGGCCAAGGCGGGCGTGATCCACCTCACCCGCATCGCCGGGGCCGAACTCGCGCGCAGCGGCATCCGCGTCAACGCGGTGTGCCCGGGGCTGATCCTCACCAACATCTTCACCGCCAACCCCGAGCGTGTGCCGCCCGCGGCCGCGCCGATGGTGAAGGCCGCGATGGCCAAGGGCGCCCCCAACGCGCAACCCATCAACAAAGCCGGCGTTCCGGAAGACATTGCCAATGCCGTGCTCTTCTTCGCGAGCGACGACTCGGCTTTCGTGACGGGAGAGCACTTGCTCGTCGACGGTGGCGCCTTCATCGGCCCGCGCCACGTGTGGGACGCGGCAGCGCAGGCAGAACGCGAAGCGCGCATGCGGGGATGACAGCCCCTCGGTCGACGGGTACGTCGACCGATCCCCCGAGGGGATGCGGGCCGGCTTGGGGCGGCCCGGCGCTCGGCCCGCTCGCGCGCGCCCGCCTGAGTTGAACGGCACACGGATTGCCGCAGGAAGGAGGATGCGCCACAGCTCCTTCCACGACAGCCCGCTTCTCGTCCTGCTCAATGCGGCCTCGGGCCGCGATGACGCCCAGGCAACCTACGCCCTGATCGGCCAGCAGCTGGCCGCGTCGGGGCGGCGCTACCGCATCGAGATGGTGGAACGCGGCGAAGACATCCCGCGCACCGCACAACGCCTGGCCTCCCAGGCCACCGCGCAAGGCGGCGTGGTGGTCGCGGCCGGGGGCGACGGCACGATCAACGCCGTGGCCCAGGCCGCACACGACGCCGGCTGCCCGATGGGCGTGCTGCCGCAAGGCACCTTCAACTACTTCAGCCGCACGCACGGCATTCCGCAAGACACCGCCGCCGCCATCGAGGCGATGCTCGGCGCGCAGGCGCATCCGGTGCAGGTGGGGCTCATCAACGACCGGGTCTTCCTCGTCAACGCGAGCCTCGGGCTCTACCCCGACTTGCTGGAAGACCGCGAGGCCTACAAGCAGCGCTTCGGCCGCAGCCGTGTGGTGGCGCTCTTTGCCGCCGGCGCCACGCTGCTGCGCGAGCATCGCCAGCTGCGCCTGCGCATCGAGCGCGGCGGCGCGGTGCGCGACGTGCGCAGCGCCACGCTCTTCGTCGGCAACAACCGCCTGCAGCTGGAGCAGGTGGGCCTGCCCGAAGCGCGCGCCATCGACCAGGGCCGCGTGGCCGCGGTGATGTTGAAGCCCACCAGCACCTGGGGCCTGGTGCGCCTGATGTGGCGCAGCGCGAGGGCCGAGCTGGCCGAGATGCAGGAGGTGGAGCATTTCCAGTTCCAGCACATGACGGTGCAACCCTGGCTGCCCTACGGCTCGCGGCGCGTGAAAGTGGCCACCGACGGCGAGGTGAGCCTGATGCGCGCGCCGCTGGAATTCCGCGTGTCGCCTCGGCCGCTGTACCTGCTCAAGCCGGCCGTGCGCCCGGGTGCAGCCGACGTCGTCGAACATGCTGCTGCACATCTCTGACCCGCACTTCGGCACCGAGCAGCCGGAGGTGGTGGACGCGCTGCTGCGCCTGACCGACACGCACCGACCGGAGCTGGTGCTGCTGTCGGGCGACATCACGCAGCGCGCCCGGCGCTCGCAGTTCCGCGCGGCGCGCGAGTTCGTCGACCGGCTCAACACGCCACGCACGCTCGTGATCCCGGGCAACCACGACATCCCTCTCTTCAACCTCGCGGCACGGCTCTTCTGGCCGTATGCCAACTACCTGCGCGAGTTTCCGGCGGTGGCCGGGCTGCACGACTCGAGCCGCCTGCGGGTGATCGCCCTCAACACCACACGGCCCAGCCGGCACAAGAACGGCGTGCTCTCGCCCGCGCAGGTCGATGAAGTGGTGGAGCAGTTGCGCCAGGCGCGCCCCGGGCAGCTGCGCATCGTGGCGATGCACCAGCCGATCGCGGTGGAGCGCGCGCAAGACGCGCACGACCGGCTGCGCGGCCCGCTGCGCGAGGCGTTGGAGCGCTGGGCCGAGGCCGGCGCCGACCTGGTGCTGGGCGGCCACATCCACCTGCCCTACGTGCTGCCGCTCTTCAGCCCGACCGAGCGGCTCAAGCGCCGCATGTGGGCGGTGCAGGCGGGCACGGCGGTGTCGAGCCGGGTGCGCGAGGGCATCCCGAATTCGGTGAACGTGATCCGCTGGGGCGGCGTGCTGCCGCTCGGGCTGTGCCTGGTCGAACGCTGGGACTACCTGGCCGAGGCGAAGGCGTTTGCTCGCGCGCGGGTGTCGGCGCTCGACACCGGCTGGTTGCCGCCCGACCCGCCGCCGATGAGCGCGCCGGCGTTGACGCCCGGCGCGGCCCGGGCGCTGCCATAGCCGCTAGACCTTGAGGCCGCGCAGAAATCGCTGCAACGACGCATCGAGCTTCGGCCCCGCAGCCCCCGTGCCGCCCGCGGCCTGCTGCGCGCGGCCATGCACCGAGAAGTGGGCGACGAGCTGCAGCAGGCTGTCCGCCGCATAGGGCTTCTCGACGAAGGCGTCGTAGTCGGTGAACGATTCGCGCACCACCTTCTCGTGGGTGCCGCTCATCACGACGATGGGGATGTCTTCCAGCAGCGGGTTGGCGCGCACCGCCTGGCCGAGCTCGCCGCCGGTCACGTGGGGCATCATGAAATCGGTGAGGATCACCGCCGGCTTCTCGCCGGCGAGCAACTCGAGCGCCACCCTGCCGTTGGACGCACAGGCCACGCGAAAACCCTCTGCCTCCAGCAGCAGGCTCAGGATCTCGGCGTTTCCGTATTCGTCTTCGGCAAGCAGGACGAGTTTCATGTTGCGCAACCGGGTGGACCTCACACGACCGTCAGGCCCGACGTGTCGAGCCTCACGTCGAAAGCGGTGCGCTCGGCGCGCGCCGCCCGCAGCTTGCCGACGGTGAGCCGGCGGCGGTCCGGCGCGTCGTCGTGGCGGGTGAGGTGAAAGACATTGTCGAACCAGGCTGCGAGACCGTCGCCGTTGGGGTCTCTGCTGCCGGTGGCGGCGGCCATCGCGGCCGGGTCGAGCGTGAACACCGAGGTCACGCCGCGCACCTTCAGCTCGCGCAGCAGGCGGCCGATGAAGCGGTAGCCACGTTCGGGGAAGGCCACCGTGTCGGCCAACACCGCCAAGCCGTCGACCACCACGCGGTGCACGCCGCGCTCGTCCACGAGCCGCAGAAGCTTGTGGCCGATCTCGTCGAGCGCTTCGTCTTCGGAGCCCTGCACATGGATGCCGAGCCCGCCGCGCTTGACCGCCTCGGCCACCGGCAGGCCGCATTGCGCCCCCGCCCGCACCAGCTCGATCACGGTCTCGGTGCCGGCCAGCATGAGCGACGGCTCCTCGGGTGTGGCAGCGAGCAGGAACGACAGGCCGAGCACCGTCTTGCCCGAGCCGCTGCGCCCCACCAGCAAGGTGCTGCTGCCGCGCGCGAGCCCACCGCCGAGCAGGGCTGCGTCGACGTCGGGCACGCCCAGGGGCAGCGTGGGTGCACCATGCCGGTCTTCGCGCTGCGTCGACGGCAGGCCTTCCAGCCGGGGGAAGAAGCGCAGGCCGTGGTCGGTGATGCAGAAGGTGTGCTTGCCGCGCTCGACGGCGCTGCCGCGGAACTTGCGCACCTGGATGCGCCGCTCGCTGCGCCACTGGTAGGTGTAGTCCTCGAACGAGAAGATGCCGTCGACCATCGTCTGCTCGGCATCGATCGAGCGGCCGTGGCCGCTGGTGAGCAGCAGGCAGGTGCAGCCCATCGCCGAGGCGAGGCTCTGCAGCTCATGCACGAACTGGCGCACGCCTTCGTCGGGGCGCTCGGGCGAGGTCTCGACCACCAGGCCGTCGACGATCAGTAGGCCGGCCTGGTGCCGCGCGAGCTCGCCGCGCAGCAGCTGCACCACCGCCTTGAGGCCATGCTCTTCGAGCTCGCGGTAGCCGCTGAGGTAAAGCACCGAGGCGTTCACGAGCTCGGGCTTGCAGAAGCTCTGGCCCAGCATGTGCTGGAGCATGCGCGAATGCGATTCGGCCAGCATGGTGACGTAGAGCGCCTTGCCACCGCGCTCGGCGCGGGCGAAGGCGATCTGGTTGGCGAGCGTCGTCTTGCCGGCCCCTGGCGGCCCTTCGAGGATGTAGACCCCGCCTTCGAACAACCCGCCGTGCAGGATCTCGTCGAGCCCTGGGACTGTGGTGGGAAACCGCTTCATCGCTGGCATGGTTGCATCCCTCGCATGGCACTTCTTTTGGAATGCGCCGATGGTAGCGGCGCACTCCGGCTCGCCATGTCAGACAAACACGCGTTTCAGCGGGTGCCCACCTCGAAACTGCCGACGGTCACCATGTCGGCCGGGCCCGACAGGCGCACCGTCACCCGCTCGTCCTTCTGGTCGGCGCGGCCGAAGCCCGTGCTGAGCACGAGCATCAGCGTGGTCGCGGGCGAGACCACCTGCTGCCGGTGGCCGTAGAAGCGCGCCTGCACCCGGTAACGGCCGGGCTTGGCGACCTTCAACGCAAACTCCTCCGGCCCGTAGCCGCCGGTCACGTCGCGCGAGACGCGTGCCCCCTGGTAGCTCAGGCGCTTGCCGTAGTACGTCTGCTCACCGTCGGGGTCGGTGACCCAGAGGTCGATGTCGGTGTTGTCGGCGTCCCAGCCGAGCACGATGCGCAGGTCGAGCGGCAGGTTGCGCAGCAGGCGGCGGTCGAAGCCGCTCGTCTTCACCGGGCGGCCCTGGCGCTCGGCGCGCGCGATCACCATGTTCATCTCGTTGAGCGCGGTGAGGTCGATGTCGGGGAAGCGGCCGTCCCACGGGCGCGAGACGACCTGCCAGAGCTGGTCGACCGCCTCCTGCCACTGCCCGGCTTCGGCATGCGCGAGGCCCAGGTCGCGGAAGGACTGCGGCCCGTGCGGGCTCAGGCGCTGCACCTCGCGCAGCACCGGCACCGCCAACTGCGGCGCCTGCGCCTGCAGCAGGCGGTAGCCCAGCACCCGCAGGATGTGGCGGTTCTGCAGGTCCATCTCGGCCAGGTTCGACAGCACGCGCATCGCAAGCTGCGGCAGCTTCTTGGCGAAGAGCACGTCGGCCGCGTCGAGGAAGAAGGCGGTGCTGTCGAGGTACTGCGGGCGCTCTTCCAGGTAGAGGCGGTAGACGGCTTCGGGCGGGGCTGCGCGCAGGCGGCGCGCATACGGCACATCGGGCTGCCACGGTTGCAGGCGGATCACCGCGGCAGGCGGAGCGTCCTGCCCCGGGGCCCCGGCCTTGGCCTTGCGGGCGGTGCTCTCGGCCGGGCCCCGCTCGCGGCTCTCGGCCGCCACGATCGGCGCGGCCGCGGCGGGCGCCATGCGCGGGAGATCGTCGCGGCGCGCCGAGTCCATTTCCTGCCGCCCGGCGGCGCCGGCGAGCTGGCGTTCTGCCTGCTCGCGCTTTTGCAGCAGCTTCACGCCGGCGCCGTCCTTCGGGAAGTCTTTCTCCCACCATGCGACCTGCTCGGCAAAGCGTGCAGCCACCTGGTCGAGGTGCTGCGCTTGCGCGACCTGCTTGCGCTGCACCCCCTGCGCCATTGCACGCTCGTAGGCGCTGCGCAGCGAGGGCGGCGGCTCGATCTCGAAGCGCACGTAGTCGTTGAGCGCCTCCAGCACGATGAGCGAGGTCTCGCGCGAGACGAGGCCATAGGCGCGGCCGAGGCGGCGCACTTCGGCGCGGGTGTCGCCCACCGCCGCTTCGAGTTCGGCCATGCGCAGGCCGGCCCAGCGCTGCGCGACCTGCGTCGACGCACCGTCGCCGAGCGACACGTTCACGCGGCGGCGCTCGAGGCGGCCATCGGCGCGCTCGAATTCGAGCGTCAGCTCGGCGTCGCGTTGCGTCAGCAGGCCGGCGATGCGGTAGTAGCCGTCTTCGGCATAGGGGTCGTCGATCACCACGTCCCGCGCCTGCGGGCTGGTGACACGCACGAGCCGCGGCTTGCGCGTCTGCAAGGCCTGCAGCGCATCGGCGCGGCGGGTGAGGTCGAGGTATTCGCCGCCGCTGCGCTCGGCCAGCTGGCGCAGCCGCGCACTGTGGTTGCCGTGGTCGGTGCGGAAGGAGAGTGCATAGAGCGGCACCGTGCTCGCCGGCAGCGAGCCCTTCGTGCCCCAGTTCGACAGGCCATCGGAGAACAGCAGCGCGAGGTCACAGCCTTCGGTCTTGATCAGCGCCGGCAGGTTGCTCGCGCCGTCATACGGCAGCAGCTCCAGCACACGCCGCAGCGCCTGCCACTGGCCACCACGCACGGTGAAGCGCTGCTCGGGTTCGACCACGTCGCGCCCCACATGGAGCAGCACCTCGGCCTGGCCGATTGCACGGAAGTAGTTGTCGAGCAAGGCCAGCTCGCCCGCACGCCCGCGCTGCGCAGCAGAGCCCGAGGCGTCCCACAGCAAGGCCAAGCGGCGCGGCTTGGCGCGGGGCGCGGGCGTGAGGGCCGCATCGTCCATCGGCAGCTCGGCATAGAAGTGATCGCGGCCGGCGTGGCGCTGCGTCATCACCACCGGAGCGCTGCGGCGCGGCAGCGTCACGACAAACGACGGTGACGCCTGCAGCTGCTGGGCCGAAAGCGAGAGTTCGGCCCAACCCTGCTGGGCCGGGCGGCGCTCGAGGGCCTGCGCGGAGAGGCCCTGCACCGAGACCGTCAGCTCCTCGGCCGTGACACCCGCCACCCGCACCTGCACATCGAGCTGCGACAGGCGCTCGCCGAAACGCAGCGGCAGGTCGAGGCGGCCCACGGTGTCGAGCGTCTGTGCGAGGTGCAGGACCACGCGGCGTGTGCCCTGCGCCGGCAGCGGGTAGACACGCAGCTTGTAGTTGTCGCCCTCGGTCACCTCCAGCAGCGCCGGGTCGACACGCGCGCGGATCACGTCTTCGAACACCTGCTGGCCACGTGCCTTGTCGACCACCACCGCGGGGCGCAGCTCGCCATCGATGTCGAGCTCGAAGCCGCTCACCCACTGGCCATGGCCGAGCGGGAACTGCAGCTCGCCTTCGAGCACACGCCCATTGGGATTGAAGAACACCAGCTCGACGCGCATCTGCGCCGCGTGGCCGACCACCTCGGCGCGCACGCTCGCACGCTGCACCCGCACCGGCTCGGCGGCGTGGTCCTGCAGACGCATGCGCAGCACCGGCGGCTCGAAGGGCCGGGCCGGCGGCGCAAGCGCCAGCGCGCTGGGCGCGGCGGCAGCACCGAGCAACGCCGAGAGGCAGGTGCGGCGGGTGAGCGGGGCAGAGGTCAGAGCGGCAGTGGCCATGGCAGTGGAAGAAGAAGGTGGAACACCTTTCCTTCCACGGCCAAGCCGCTGCAACGGGGTTAAATGTTTTTCGAGGCGTCAGGGAATGTCGAGCCTCACCGCGTCGACCACCAGCTTCGACGCATCGGCCCGCGTGAGGAAGCGCTCGCGCAACAGGCGCTTCACGTTGGCCGCCACGCGCAGGTCGTAGTCGAGGTCGTTGCGGTAGAGCTGCTGCAGGAGCGCCGCTTCGAACGGCACTTCATGCCCCGCGATGAAGCAGAAGCTCGCACCCGTCGACGAGCCGTTCCAGCGCGCCGTCGGCACATCGACGAAGGGCGACCGCAGCCCGCCCTGCACGTTGCCGAACTGGTCGAGCACCGGCTGCCCGTTCTCGACCAGGATGGGCTCGCTGTGTGGCGGCGCGATGCCACGCCGCACCCACAGGTCGAGGTTCTGGAAGATCGCGTTGAAGTGGATGCCCGAGGGAAAGCGGCTGCGTGGCCCTTCGTTGCAGGCGAGCGGCGGCACCGCACGGCCGGCGGCGGCGATGTCGGCCGGTGCAGCCGCCGAGTACAGCTCGTCGGGCGTCGCGTGGCCGGCGCCGGCCATCTCGTAGTGGCGGTAGCGGTCGGTCTGCACGTCGCTGTCGGGCCGGCGCGCGGCGATGCCGATCAGGTAGTCGGACTGCGACATCACATGGATGATGGGCACGCCCACGTGGTTGAACTGGCGTCGCGGGTCGCCGAGCGGCGGGGCAGCGCGGCACTGGTTGATGGGCACCGCACCGACGAAGGCCCCGCCCGCCACCGCGACGATGTAGCCATCGAAGAGCGGCACGCCGCCGTTGCGCGCGGTCTCGATCGGGTGGATGCCGTTGATGTAGTTGTAGAGGTAGCCGCCGGTCTGCGAGTAGCCGAAGCCATAGACCTGCTCGACCTTGAAGCCCCGGGCGCGGCGCAGCGGGTTGCTCTTGTCCTGGCTGCGCAGCCAGGCGGCCGTCTGGCTGTAGATGTCCCAGGCGAGGCCGTTCTCGGTGCTGCGCGAGCTGTCGGCCGCGACCGTCGCGCAGTTGTCCGGGTGGTCCAGCGGCAGCGGGTTGGCAAGCGACAGCGGCGCGTAGCGCGTCGGGTTGAAGGTCTGGAGCGACACCATCGAGACCGGCTTCACCGTCACGCCCACCCACACGTCACCCTGGCGCACGAAGTGGTCGCCCGAGAGGCCCCAGCCGATGTTGAGGTCGAAGAGGTTCGACGGGTTCAGCAGCTCGACGATCACGTTGCCGCTGAAGCGGTGCCCATGCGCCGGGCGGCGCACCAGCGCGCGGGTGGTGTACGGCGCATCGGCCGTGCGCACGACCGCCGGGCCGGGCGCCGGCCACTCATAGACGTTGGCCTTGCCGCTGATGAAGAACTCTTCTTCGACGTAGCCGAGCTTCCACAGCTGCTGCGGCTTCAAGGTGTGGTCGGCCGCGCCGAAGGGGTAGCTCGTGGCCGTGGCCGGCACCGGGCCGGTGACGCTCGGCAACGGCGTGCCGGCCGCCGTGGCGCCGGCAGCGGCACACAGGGCCGCAGCGCCGATCAAGCCCCGCCAGGGGCGGGATGCGAATCGCGTGAACATGGTGGTTGTCTCCTGGTGTTGCCCTCCACCCCTGCTCGCTTATTTGCGATTTTGCTCGTACTTGTCGCTTCTCTTTTCGTTATTGATCTTTTGTTTTCGTTATAGGGCAATGCGGCAGCCCGGCCCATACGGGTTTGCCTTCAGGAGCAACGCGGTGGGGAGGAACGCGGCCGGATCAGCCGCGGCGCGGGCGCGGCTGCGAGACCTTGAGCAGCAGTTCGAGCAGCAGCAGCCGCTCGGCCGGCGAGAGCACGGAGAGGGCTTCGTTCTCCATCGTCGCGGCGATCTTCTCGGCACGCTGCACCAGCTGCTGGCCGGCCTTCGTGAGCACCACGATCTGCGAGCGGCGGTCTTCGGTGCTGCGCACCCGCTCGACCCAGCCGCGCTCGACCATGCGGTCGAGCGTGACGGCGAGGTTGGGTGGCGAGACATCGAGCGCTTGCCCGAGCTGCTTCTGGTTCACGTTCTCGTTCGACGCCACGAGCACGAGGATGGAGAACTCCACCGCCTTCAGCTGCAGCGGCCCCAGGTGCTTGGCGAACACCTTCTTCAACGCGACCGACGCCCGCGTGGCCGCATAGCCCATCAGGTGCGTGAGGCGGGCCTGGTCGAGCGGGCCTGAGCGGGCGCGCGGTTCCAGGGTCTCGTCGGCAGCAAGCTCGGGGGCGTTCATGCGGAGGGGGCGGAGAGCTGAGGCAGCGGATTTTGCCCTGCGCGGATGCGCGCGAGGCAGAGGCCGGCTTCGGGCAGCAGGTAGTCGAGGTAGTACTGCGCCGTCTCGCGCTTGGCCGTGTGGAACGGCGTGGCGTGAGACGCGGCCACCGCCTCGGCGCGCGCCCAGCCCTGCGCGAGCAGCACGAGGCCGGCCAGGCGCAGGTAGTCGTCGGCCACGCGGTACGGCAATTCGGCGTCGCTCGCCGAGTGCTTCAGCAGTTGCTGTGTGGCCTGCTGCCAGTTGGCGAGCCAGGGTTGCACCCGCGCGGCGAGCTCGCCCGTGGGCAGCTCGCGCTGCAAACGTTCAATGAGGCCGGCGAGTTTCACGCCGCCATCGGCCACCACCTTGCGCACCAGCAGGTCGATCGCCTGGATCTCGTTGGTGCCTTCGTAGATGCGCGAGATGCGGCTGTCGCGCACGCACTGCTCCACGCCGTAGTCATGGATGTAGCCGTGGCCACCGTAGACCTGCTGCGCCGCCTGCGCGGCGGCAAAGCCGTTGTCGGTGAGGAAGGCCTTGCAGATCGGCGTGAGCAACGAGACCTCGTCGTGCGCGACGTGGCGCACGGCTTCGTCGGGGTGACGCTCGGCGATGTCGAGCAGGTGCGCGGTTTCATAGGCGAGCAGCCGGCCGCCTTCGAGCAGCGCCCGCTGGCGCAGCAGGTTGTGGCGCACGGCCGGGTGCAGCGCGATCGGGTCGGCCTCGGCGACCTTGCGCTCGGGCGAGCGCAGCGGCGCGCGCATCTGCACCCGCTCCAGCGCGTAGGCCAGCGCGTTCTGGTACGCACTCTCGGCGTGGCCCACGCCCTGCAGGCCGACGTGCAAGCGCGCCGCGTTCATCATCACGAACATGCCCGCGAGGCCGCGGTTCACGTCGCCCACCAGCCAGCCCGTCGCGCCCTCGAAACTCATCACGCAGGTGGCGCTGCCCTTGATGCCCATCTTCTTTTCGAGGCCGTCGCAACGCAGCGTGTTGCGTGAGCCATCGGGCATCACCTTGGGCACGAGGAAGAGCGACAGCCCTTTCGTGCCGGCCGGCGCACCGGCGATGCGCGCGAGCACCATGTGCACGATGTTGTCGGTGAGGTCGTGCTCGCCGCCCGAGATGAAGATCTTGGTGCCGCTCACGCGGTAGCTGCCGTCGGGCTGCGGCTCGGCGCGGGTCTTCAGGAGGCCGAGGTCGGAGCCGGCGTGCGCTTCGGTGAGGCACATGGTGGAGAGCCACTCGCCGCTCACCACCTTGGGCAGGTAGCGCGCCTTGAGCTCCGGCGTGGCATGCGCGAGCAGGCTCTCGTAGGCGCCGTGCAGCAGGCCCGGGTACATGTTCCAGGCGTGGTTGGCCGAGTTGAGCATCTCGTGCAGCACCGCGTTGAGCGACTGCGGCAGGCCCTGGCCACCGACTTCGGGCTCGCACGCGAGCGCTGGCCAGCCGGCCTGCACGAAGGCCTGGTACGCCTCGCGGAAACCTTTGGGCGTGGTGACGATGCCGTCTTTCAGCGTGCAGCCTTCGACGTCACCCACCGCGTTGAGCGGCCCGAGGACTTCGGAGGCGAACTTGCCCGCCTCTTCGATCACCTGGCGCGCGGTGTCGGCATCGACCTCGGCGAAGGCCGGGATCTGCGCCCACTGCGCGGGCAGGTTCAGCAACTCTTCGGTGACGAAGCGGATGTCACGCAGCGGGGGGTGGTACTGCCACATGGTCGACGGCTCAGGCTTCGGCCTTCTTGCGGGCGGCACCGAGGTAGGTGTCGATCACCCGTGGGTCTTTCGCCAGCTCGGCGGCCGGGCCGCTGAGGGCGATCTCGCCCATCTCGAGCACGTAGCCGTGGTCGGCCACTTCGAGCGCGGCGCGCGCGTTCTGCTCGACCAGCAGGATGGTCACGCCGGTCGCGCGCAGGTCGGCGATGGTGCGGAACACCTCCTTCACGATCAGCGGGGCGAGGCCGAGCGACGGCTCGTCGAGCATCAGGAGCTGCGGCTTGCTCATCAGCGCGCGGCCGACGGCCAACATCTGGCGCTCGCCGCCCGAGAGCGTGCCGGCCAGTTGCTTGCGGCGCTCCTTCAAGCGCGGGAAGCGGGTGAAGACTTCCTCCATCGTGTCGCGCGCCGCCTTCGGGCCCTGGCGCACGTGGCGGTAGGCGCCGAGCAGGAGGTTGTCTTCAACCGGCATGGTGGAGAAGAGCGCTCGCGTTTCCGGCACGAGGGCGATGCCTTGCATCACGCGCTCTTCGAGGCTGCGCTTCTCGATCGGCTTGCCGTCGTAAGCGATCTCGCCCTTCGAGGGCATCACGCCCATCAGGGCGTTGAGCAGGGTGCTCTTGCCGGCGCCATTGGGGCCGATGACGGTGACGACGGTGCCGCGTTGGGCTTCGAAGGTGAGGCCGTGGAGGACTTCGGCGTGGCCGTAGGCGGCTTGGAGGTTGCTGACTTTCAGCAAGGGGGTTGTCATGGGGATGTCCTATGCACTGCGTGGCGGCATGCCGGGTCTCGCCCCGGCGGGCGAGTTACTTCTTTTGCTTCGCCAAAAGAAGTAACCAAGAAAAGGCGACCCGACGGTGGCGGTCCGGCCGGAGGCCGGACTGCTCTGCGGTGCTCGGACTTGAGGGGCCGCGCCGAACTCACTTCGCGAGCTGCGCTCGCTACGTTCAAACAGGCGGCGCGAAGTCAGTTCTTGATGCGCGCTGAAGCGCGCGCCCCTCAAGCCCTGCGCTCCTCGACGCCACCCACGGGTGGCCCTACGGCTCGCTAACGCATCGCCATCAGTGGCGGGGGCGCCTTGCGCCCCGCCCATCCAGCACGAGGCGAAGCGAGCCGAGAGTACGAGGCCCGCGCAGCGGGCGAGGGTTTCCCGGGGCCCTTGAGAGCCGTCGAGCAGCGCAGGGCTTGGGGTGGCGTGCGAAGCAGGCTTCGTCATCTGACTTCGGGCAGCTGTCTGAACGCAGCGAGCGCAGCTCGCGTAGTGAGTTCTGCCCGACACCCCAAGACCGAGCAGCGCAGAGCAGTCGGCCCTAGGCCGACCGAGCGAACGGGGGGCCCTTTCTTTTGCCTTCTTTTCTTTGGGCAAGCAAAGAAAAGAAGGTCGCCCGCCGGGGCGAAATCCCGGCAAACCACCACGCAGTGCCCCTGCATCCACCACTCAGTGCTCCGTCCCAAGATAAGCCGCCCGCACAGCCGGCGACGCCTGCACCTCAGAAGGCGTGCCCTCCATCAGCTTCGTCCCGAACTCCATCACCACGATCCGATCGGTCACCTGCATCACCAGATCCATGTCGTGCTCGACCAGCAGAATCGACAAGCCTTCAGACCGAAGCTGCCGCAGCACCTCCACCAGCGCCTGCTTTTCCTTGTGGCGCAGACCGGCCGCCGGCTCGTCGAGCAACAGCAGCGCCGGATCGGCACACAGCGCCCGCGCAATCTCCATCAAGCGCTGCGGCCCCATCGCCAGATTCCCCGCCTGCTCATGCAGGTACTGCTCCATCCCGATGCGCTTCAACTGCCGCTCGGCCTCGCGCAGAAGAGACCGCTCCTCCGCCCGATCGAGCCGAAGCATCGCCGCCGCCACCCCGCGCGAGCCACGCAGGTGCGCCCCCAGCGCCACGTTCTCCAGCACCGTCATCGTGGGGATCATCTTCACGTGCTGAAAGGTGCGCGACAGGCCACGCCTGGCAATGTCGCGCGAGGCCAGCCCGTCGATGCGCTGCCCGCGGAAGGAAACAGCCCCGCTCGTCGCCGGCAACACCCCCGTCACGAGGTTGAAGGTGGTCGACTTGCCCGCGCCGTTGGGCCCGATCAGGCCGACGATCTCGCCCGCCTTGACCTGGAAGCTCACGTCGTTGACGGCCACCAGTCCGCCGAACTGCTTGCGCACCGCCTGCACGTCGAGCACCAGCTCTCCTTGCGGCGGCTTGGTTTGCTCGGCGAGCGGCGCGGCATCCAGCCAGTCGACCTTGCGCTTGACCGGCGGCAGCCAGCCTTCGATGAAGGCCCACACGCCATCGCGTGCGTAGTGCAGCACCAGCACGAGCACGATGCCGAACACGATCACCTCGTAGTTGCCGCTGCTGCCCATGAGCTTGGGGAGCCAGACCTGCAACTGCTCTTCCAGGATCTTCACGATGCCGGCGCCGACGATCGCGCCCCACACATGGCCCACGCCGCCGAGCACCGCCATGAAGAGGTACTCGATGCCCTTGTTCAGGCCGAAGGGCGACGGGTTCACCGTGCGCTGGAAGTGCGCGAAGAGCCAGCCCGAGACCGCGGCGAAGAGCGCCGCGATCACGAAGGCCATGACCTTGGTGCGGAAGGTGTTCACGCCCATCGCCTCGGCCATCGTCGTGCCGCCCTTCACCGCACGCAGCGCGCGGCCGACGCGCGAGTCGAGCAGGTGCAGCGTGGCGAACGAGGCCAGCACCACGATCACCCACAGCAGGTAGTAGAAGCTGCGCCCCGACCTCAGCTCGGTGCCGAAGAAGTTGATCGCCGGCAGGCCGAGCAGGCCGTCGTACTTGCCGAGCGCGTCGATGTTGCCGAGCGTGTAGTACAGGCTCAGGCCCCAGGCGATGGTGGCCAGCGGCAGGTAGTGGCCCGACATGCGCAGCGTGACCCAGGCCAGCACCAGCGCGAAGACGGCGGTGATCACGAGGCCGATCCACACCGTGACCCAGGGCGAGAACCCATGTGCGGTGGAGAGGTAGGCCGTGGTGTACGCGCCCATGCCGACGAAGGCCGCTTGGCCGAAGGAGGTGAGCCCGGCCACGCCGGTCAGCAGCACCAGGCCGAGGGCGACGAGCGCATAGAGGCCGATGTAGTTGGCCTGGGTGATCCAGAACTCGGGCACCGGCAGCAGCGGCAGCACGGCCAGCGCCAGCAGGAAGACGATGAGGGAGGTGCGACGGATGTTCATGTCGTTCTTCTTTTCTTCTTATTCCTCGTCGTCGTGCCCATGCAGGAACGACCGCCACAAGAGCACCGGGATGATCACGGTGAACACGATCACTTCCTTGAAGGCACTCGCCCAGAACGAACCAAAGCTCTCCAGCACGCCGACGAAGAGTGCACCCAGCACGGCGGCCGGGTAGCTCGCGAGGCCACCGAAGATCGCGGCGACGAAGCCTTTCAGGCCGATGAGGAAACCGGAGTCGTAGAAGACCGTGGTCGTCGGCCCGATGAGCAGGCCCGACAGCGCACCCATGAAGGCGGCGAGGCCGAGCGTCAGCTTGCCGGCACCCGAGGTCGAGATGCCCATCAGCCGCGCGCCGAGGCGGTTCACCGCCGTCGCACGCAGCGCCTTGCCGCGCAACGTCAGCTCGAAGAAGACGAAGAGCGCCGCCATCAGCGCGATCGATGCGATGAAGATGATGATGGCCTGGCCCGACACCGTCATCGCGCCGATCTGGAAGCGCTCGTCCCAGAAGCTGGGGTTGCGGAAGCCTTCCGCACCGAAGAAGACGAGGCCGAGCCCGGTGAGCGCGAAGTGCACGCCGACCGAGACGATGAGCAGCACCAGCACGCTCGCATCGGCCACCGGCTCATAGGCCAGGCGGTACACCAGCGGGCCGAGCGGCGTGACGACCGCCAGCGTGAAGAGGCTCTGCGCCCACAGCGGCCAGCCGCGCGGGCCGGCGAACCAGGCCACGGCGAACACCAGCACCGGCACCGCGAGCGTCTTGGCCGCATCCTTGAGCAGCTGGTCGGCCCCGAGGCCACGGCCGCTGCCGCGCACCGAGTCGACCACCACCGCGATCAGCGCGACCGCGAGCAACAGCCAGACCGTGCCCGGCAGGTCACCGTGGCGCTGCCAGAAGCTGCCGACCGGGTTGCCGTTCTGCAGCATCGCGAGGGTGATCGCGCCGTAGGCGACGAACTCGCCCTGCGCAATGAAGATGACCCGGGTGATGGCAAACACCAGCACGGTGGCCAGGGCCAGCAGCGCGTAGATGGCGCCGTTGGTGACACCGTCTAGCGTGAGGATGCTGGCAATGGAAAAGTCCATGATGAATTCTTGTAAGAGCACGCCCCGAACTCGAGGCGACGCGAGCGCGCAGCGCCTCGCACATCAAGCAACGCCCCGAGGAACCGGCTTTGCCGGGCCTCAGGGGTGGCGCCCCTCGGGGGCAGGAGCGCAGCGACCGGGGGGCTTAGTTCTCGACGTCCCACTCGCCCTTGACCACCTTAAGGATCACGCCGGTCTCGGTCGTGAAGCCCCAATGGTTGTCCTTCGAGTACGTCACCACCCCTTGCGACAGCACCGTGCGGCCCATGTTCTCGATCGCATCGCGCAGCGCGCTGCGGAAGGCCTGCGTGCCCGGCTTGCCGGCCTTGAGGGCCACCGGCACCACCTTCTCGAGCACGATCGCGGCGTCGTAGCCGTGCGCGCCGAACTGGTTGCGGCTGCCGGCGCCGTAGGCCTTCTCGTACTTCTGCACGAAGTCGAGCGCGAGCTTCTTCGACGGGTGCGAATCGGGCAGCTGCTCGGGCGCGACCGCCGGGCCCGAGACGACGAAGGAGCCTTCGACGTCCTTGCCGCCGATGCGCACCAGGTCACGCGAAGCGGCCGCGTGGGTCTGGTAGATCGTGCCCTTGTAGCCACGCTCGATCAGGCCCTTGTGCGGCATGGCGGCACCGGAACCGGAGGCCACGACGAGGATGGCCGGCGGGTTGGCCGAGACGAGCTTCAGCGCCTGCGCGGTCACGCTGGTGTCGGGCCGTGCGAAGCGCTCCACCGCCACGATCTGCGGGCCGCCGAGCTTGGCCGACTCGGCCTTGAAGTCGTTGAGCCAGCCTTCGCCGTACGCGTCGGTGTAGCCGAGGAAGCCGATCTGCTTGATGCCCTTCTTCTTCATGTGCTCGATGAGCGCATGGGCCATCACCGCGTTGCTCTGCGGCAGGCGGAACGACCAGGTGTCCTTGCCCGCGGGCAGGTTGGCCGGCGACATCATCAGCTGCACCGTCTGCGCTTCGGCGGCCACACCGGCCATCGCGATCGCGACCGGCGTCACCGCCGAGCCCACCAGCACGTCGACCTTGTCTTCGGTGACGAGCTTCTTCGCGTTCTGCACGCCCTTGGTGGGGTCGCTCGCGTCGTCGAGCACGATGACGTTGAGCTTCTCGCCGGCGATGCTGGTCGGCCACAGCTTGATGTAGTTGTTGACCGGGATGCCCAGGCCGTTGCCCGGGCCGGTGAGCGGGAGCACCACGCCGATGGTGATGTCGGCCTGCGCGGCACCTGCAGCGAACAGGGCAGCCATGGCAATGGCAAGGGGTCGGAAGGCTTTCATGTGTCTTGTCTCCAGTGATGAAAGATGAACGTCGTGGGTCAACTCAACTGCAAAGGGCTTGGATGTCCTCGGGAACAGGGATCGCACGAAGGCGCTCACGGTCGTGCTCGTCGCGCTTCACGAACGCGCGCACGTCGCGGCCTTCGCAGATCAGATCGTCGCCGCGCATCACGCGATGCACCTGGGTGAAGGCCACGCGGCGCCACTCTTCGATGTGCGTGTGCACGGTGAGCGTGTCGCCGTAGGTCGCGGTCTTGTGGAACTTGGTGTTGATCTCCAGCAGCGGCGTTCCCACGATGCCCCGCTCGTTTTCCAGGATGCGCCAGGGCTTCACGCCGCATTGCATGAAGAAGGTCAGCGAGGCCGCGTCCATCCAGCGGCAGAAATTCGGGAAGAACACGATGCCCCCGGGATCGCAATCGCCGAACTGCACGGTCACGCTGTAGGTGGTGGTGCGGGGCATGTGTCGAATCGGTTCAGCGGGCGGCCATGCGCAGCGCGCCGTCGAGGCGGATGACCTCGCCGTTGAGCGAGAGGTTCTCGACGATGCTGGCCGCGAGGTGGCCGAACTCCGCGGGCTTGCCCAGGCGCTTGGGGAAGGGGATGCTGGCCGCGAGCGACTCCTGCACGGCCTGCGGCAGCTCCGCGAGCAGCGGCGTGAGGAAGAGCCCCGGGGCGATGGTGCAGGCGCGCACGCCGAACTGGGCGAGGTCGCGCGCGAGCGGCAGCGTCATCGCGGCGAGGCCGCCCTTCGAGGCCGAGTACGCCTCCTGGCCGACCTGGCCGTCGAAGGCCGCAGCCGACGCGGTGTTGACGAAGACGCCCCGCTCGCCATCTTCCAGCGGGTCGAGCGCCACGATGCGCGCGGCCGCGAGGCGGATCACGTTGTAGGTGCCGATCAGGTTGACGCGGATCACACGCTCGAAGTCTTCGAGCGGCGCCGGCGAGCCGTCTTTCTGCACCACGCGCTTGGCGGTGCCGATGCCGGCGATGTTCATCACGATGCGCGCCGGGCCGTGGGCCTTCTCGGCGGCGTCGAGCGCGGCGGTGACGGAGTAGGTGTCGGTGATGTCGCACTTGAGCGCGATGCCGCCGATCTCGGCCGCGACCTTCTCGCCGAGCGCGGTGTTGAGGTCGAGGATCGCGACCTTGGCGCCGCGGCGGGCGAGTTCACGCGCCGTGGCCGCGCCGAGGCCCGAGGCACCGCCGGTGACGAGGGCTGCTTGTCCTTGGATCTTCATGATGGGTGTATGAGTTGAACGTAAGAGCCGATCACGCGGCGTCAGGGTTTTCAAGCAAGAGGGCGATGCCCTGGCCGCCACCGACACACGCCGACGAGATGCCGTAACGCTGGCCGCTCTTGCGCAGCGCTCGGGCCACGGTGATGGTCAGGCGCACGCCGGTCGCGGCGAGCGGATGGCCGAGCGCAATGGCGCCGCCGTGGACGTTGAGCCGGTCCTGGTCGAGGCCGAGCTCCTTGGCGACCGCGAGGGTCTGCGCACCTTGCGCTTCGTTGATCTCGAAGCGGCCGATGTCATCGAGCTTCAGGCCGGTTCGCTCCAGCAGCAGGCGGATCGCCGGCGCCGGGCCGATGCCCATGATCTCGGGCGGCACGCCGACGGCGGCCGCGGCCAGCACGCGGGCCAGGGGCTTGTGCTGGTGGGCTTTCACATACGAGCCGCTCGCGACGACCGCCGCCGCGCCTGCATCGACCAGCGCCGAGCTGTTGCCGCCGGTCTGCACGCCGTTCGGGTACACGCTGCGCAGCTTGGCCAGCACTTCCACCGGCGAAGGGCGCACGTGGGTGTCGCGGTCCAGGCTCGTCACCTTGCGCGGCAGCTCGATGTGGCGGTCGGCGTAGCCGTCGAGCTTGAAGGTCTCGGGCGTGACCGACACGATCTCACCCGCGAAGAAACCTTCTTCCTGCGCGGCCACGGCGCGGGCGAACGAGCGCGACGCATAGGCATCGACTTCGGCGCGCGTGATGCCGTACTTCTTGGCCAGGTTCTCGGCCGTCTGGATCATGGTGATGTTCGGCGCGGGGTCGATCAGCGCTTCCCACATGAAGTCCTTGAACTCGACCGGCGCGCCGAGCTTGAAGCCGGTGCGGTGGGTGAAGGCGGCAATCGGGTTGCGCGTCATCGACTCGGCGCCGACGACGAGCGCCGCATCGCAGTAGCCGTTGCTGATCTGCTCGCCGGCCTGGCGAAAGAGCTCGAAGCCGGTGCCGCAGATGCGCTGCACCATGATCGCGGGCACCTCCACCGGCACGCCGGCGTAGAGGCCCACGAGGCGCGGGTACATGAACTGGAAGAAGTCGCTAGGCGCCATGTTGCCGGCGATCACCGAGCCGATGTCGGCCGCCGGCACGCCGGTGCGGGCGAGCACCTCGCGGGCGACCTTGATGCCGAGGTCGGTAGCGCTCACCGCGCCGAGCTCGCCGCAGTAGTCGACCATCGGCGTGCGCACGCCGTCGATCATCCAGATGTCGTCGAAGCCGCCGAAGAAGCCTTTGCTGGCCATGGTGTGTTCCTTGAAAGTGGTTCAGGTGCGCGGCAGGATCAGGCCTGCCACGCTGCCGTCGTAGAGCGCATCGACCAGTGCGGCGCGGTGCGTCAGCACATTGCGCTGGTTGATCGAGCCCTTGTCGGTGATCTCGCCCTTGTCGATGGAAGGGGGCTCGCGCAGCACATGCAGGCGCGCGATGCGGTTGGCGCTGCCGGTGCCTTGGGCCCAGAGCTTGTTGGCGAGCGCCTGGAAGAAGTCGAGCACCTTCGGGTGCGTGAGCACGTCTTCGACCGACGCCGAATCGGGCAGGCCGGCGAGGTGGCGGCACTCTTCCATGCGCGGGAAGACGAGCGCGCCGACTTCGTCGCGGTTGAGGCCGGTGATGACCACGTCCTGCACCAGCGGCGCGCCGTGCGACACCACCGCCGCCTTCAGCGGGCCCACGCTCACGAAGGTGGCGGTGGAGAGCTTGAAGTCCTCGGCGATGCGGCCGTCGAACATCAGGCCCTTGTTGTGATCGCCCGCATCGACCCAGGTCACCGCATCGCCGGTGCAGTAGAAGCCTTCTTCGTCGAAGGCTTTCGCGGTGTTCTCCTCGTCACGCCAGTAGCCGGGCATGACGTTGGGGCCGCGGAAACGCACCTCGGTCTTGTCGCCCAGCGGCACGAGTTTCACGTCGACACCCGGGCACGGCAGGCCGATGAAACCGGCGCGCGCGTCGGTGCCGAGCACGAAGGTGCACGAGGGCGCCGTCTCGGTCATGCCCAGGCCGCCGATCACGCGGATGCGCTCGCCCGCCGTCGCTTCGGCGTGCTTGTCGAGCAGGTTCCACGTGGCCTGCGAGATGCCGGCGCCGCCGCACATGAAGGCGGCCACACGCTTGAACAGCGACTCGCGCAGCGCGGCGTCGGTGTTCATCGCCGAGGCAATCTCGTCGAAGCCCTTGGGCACGTTGAAATAGACGGTGGGCTGGATCTCGCGCAAGTTGCGCAACGTCTCGGCAATGCCCTTCGGCGTGGGCTTGCCGTCGTCGATGTACATCGTGCCGCCGTTGTAGAGCGTGATGCCGACGTTGTGGTTGCCGCCGAAGGTGTGGTTCCAGGGCAACCAGTCGACGAGCACCGGCGGCTCTTCCGCGAGGAAGGCCATGCTCTGGCGCAGCATCTGCTGGTTGGCGCACCACATGCGCTGGGTCACGACCACACCCTTCGGGTGCTTGGTCGAGCCCGAGGTGAACATGAACTTGGCGATGGTGTCGGCGTCGACCGTCGCGTGCGCGGCTTCGCCTGTGGCGCCATAGGCGGTGTCGAGCAGCGCGTCGAAACGCGTGGTCTTGCGGCCGGGCAGCTCGCCTTGCGTCAACACGACTTCGGTGCCGGCCGGCACGCAGCAGTCGATGGCGCGGGCATAGGCCTTGGCATCGCTCGCGAACACCAGTCCCGGGTTCAGCTTGTCGAGGATGTACTGCAGCTTGCCGTAGTCCTGCGCGACAACCGAGTAGGCCGACGAGATGGTGGCGTGCGGCACGCCGACCCACAACGCGCCCATCACCAGCGTGAGGTGCTCGAGGTCGTTGTCGGAGAGGATGACCACCGGCCGGTCGACCGAGAGCTGGCGGTCGACGAGCGCCTGGCCGATGGCCTTGGCGCGGGCCAGCATGTCGGCGTAAGAGATGCGCTTCCAGTCACCGCCGTTCACGCGCTTGGCGACGAAGGTGCGCTCGGGCACCTCGGCAGCGAACTGCTCCAGACGATCGGTGAGGCGCACCGGGTAAGGCTGCAACGCCTCGGTCGAGCGCAGCACCTTGATGCCATCGGCGCGCGTCTCCAGCGTGGCGCTGATCGCGCCGCCGACGGATGCCGCGCGGTACCTGGCGCTCACGACTTCACCACCTTCCCCGCACGCTTTTCGAGGAACGCGCGCAGGCGGTCTTTCGCTTCGGGCGTCGATTCGGCCACCGCCGCCATCAGCGACTCGGTGAAGAGGCCTTCCGACTGCGACTGATCGGCGATGCGCGGCAGCGCGTGCGTGACGGCGTAATTGGAGAGCGGCGCGTTCTGCGCGATGCGCTGCGCGAGCTCGTAGGCCTTGGCGAAACCGGCGCCCTGCGGCACCACGTACTGCACGAGGCCGGCGGCGAGGCCTTCCTGCGCGTCATACACACGGCCGGTCAGCATCATGTCGGCCATGCGGGCCACGCCCATCAGGCGCGGGATGCGCGCCGAGCCGCCGCCGCCGACGAAGAGGCCGCGCTGGCCTTCGGGCAGGCCGAAGTAAGCCGAGGCTTCGGCCACGCGGATGTGGGTGGAGGAGGCCAGCTCCAGGCCACCGCCGACCACCGCGCCGTGCAGCACCGCCACCACCGGCACGCGGCCGAACTGCACCTGGTCGAAGGCCGCATGCCACATGCGCGAGTGCAGCACGCCCTCGCCCACGTCGCGCTCCACGAGCTCGGAGAGGTCGAGCCCGGCGCAGAAGTGATCGCCCTCGCCGCTGACGATGGCCACGCGCACGTCATCGGGCAGGTTGACGAAGGCGGTGTGCAGTTGCTGAATCAGCGTGTCGGAGATGGCGTTGCGCTTGGCCGGGCGGTTGAGGCGGAGGTGCAGCACCGGGCCGGCCTGGCTCACCTGCAGCAGGTCGAGCGAGGCGAGCAGGCCGGTGGCGGGGCGGAAATCTGTGCTCATGCGCGGGTCTTGGGGGTGATCGCCAAGAATTTAGTTAAAAGATAAAACTACTTTTTGATGTTGCCATCTTAGGAGCCGCACCCCAGCCGCGCAAGTTTCAGCTATGGCAGAACCCCTAGTGTTTACCCTAGGATTTGGCGTTATATAGTTCAATACCATAAACATTTACGCAATCCACTCCGGACTTTGAGGACGACGCCATGAGCAAACTGATAGACGCGAAGGCCGCTGCCGGCTTGATCCCCGATGGCGCCACGGTGTGGCTGGGCGGTCTGGCGATGATGGGTTTCGCCGAAGAGATCGCGAAGGCGATCGAGGCGCGTTACCTGGAGAGCGGCCACCCGAAGAACCTGACCACCTGGGCCTCGGGCGCGATCGGCAACGCGAAGGACGGCGGCATGGTGCACTTCGCCCACCCCGGCCTGCTCAAACGCATGATCGCGGGCCACTACGGCCAGTGCGGCGCTAATCTCATGAAGATGGTGATGGCCGGCGAGATCGAGGCCTACAACTTCCCGCAAGGGTCGCTCGCCAACCTGCCCAAGCACATCGCGGCGCGCACGCCGGGCTTGCTCACCAAGGTGGGCCTCGGCACCTTCGTCGACCCGCGCATCGAGGGCGGCAAGATGAACAGCGCCACCACCGCAAGCCTCAACGAGGTGGTGCAGTTCGCCGGCGAAGAGTGGCTCTTCTACCCGTCGCCCAAGGTCGACGTGGCGCTGATCCGCGCGACGCTCGCCGACGAGAAGGGCAACCTCTCGATGGACAAGGAAGGCGTGCTGCTGGAAACCCTCTCCGTCGCGCAAGCGGTGAAGGCCAATGGCGGCATCGTGATCGCGCAGGTCGAGCGCATCGTGAAGGCCGGCTCGTTGCACCCGAAGTCGGTGAAGGTGCCGGGGCTGGTGGTCGACCATGTGGTGATCTCGAAACCCGAGAACCACATGCAGACCATCAGCACGGCCTACAACCCGGCGCTCGCGGGCGACATCCGCGTGCCGGTGAGTGCGTTGAAGCCCATGCCGCTCGACGCCCGCAAGGTGATCGCCCGACGCGCCGCGGCCGAGCTGATCCAGGGTGCCGTGGTGAACCTCGGCATCGGCGTGCCCGCGGGCGTGCCCGCCGTGGCCCATGAAGAAGGCCTGGGCGATGCCTTCGAGCTGAGCGTGGAGTCCGGCGTCAATGGCGGCGTGCCGCAGATGGGCGGCGACTTCGCGCTCTCGCTCAACGCCGAGTCGATCATCGAGCAGCCGCTGCAGTTCAACTTCTACGACGGCGGCGGCATCGACGTGAGCTGCCTCGGCCTCGCGCAGGCCGATGCGAGTGGCAACGTCAACGTCAGCAAGTTCAGCGGCCGGCCGGTCGGCTGCGGCGGCTTCATCAACATCACGCAGAGCGCGAAGAAGCTGGTCTTCTGCGGCACCTTCACCGCCGACGGGCTGGAGCTCGAGATCGGCGGCGGCCTGCTCAAGGTGACCAAGGAAGGCGCACACCGCAAGTTCATCTCGCAGGTCGAGCAGATCACCTTCAGCGGCCCGGGCTCGGTGCAGCGCCGGCAGCAGGTGCTCTTCATCACCGAGCGCGCCGTCTTCCACCTCACCGCCGAAGGCCTGGAGCTGACCGAGGTCGCCCCCGGCATCGACCTCGAGCGCGACGTGCTCGCGCACATGGACTTCAAGCCCGTGATGAAGAACGTGCGCCCGATGGACCCGGGCATCTTCCAGGAGACATGGGGCGGCCTGGCAGAGGCGATGCGGCATGCCAGGCCGCTGACGTGACCCGCGCTCAGTGGTGGTGCTTGCGCGGCCGGGCCTGGTCGGGCCGGCTGTAGTCGCACACCCCCTCGGGGAAGATCTGCTTGAGCTTCGCCACCGCCGCCGCGTTGGGCATCCACGGCGCATAGGTGCCATCCATCAGCGCCCGCTCGACCGGTTTGAGCGAGCACTGGTAGATGCCGCCTTCGATCGGCGCACCGGCCACGGTGCGTGAGGTGCCGTAGATCGGGAAGCGCTGCGTGCACGGGCCCGGCGGCAGCGAGTCGAGGATCCCGTTCCACGCGTCGTCACCGGCGTAGATGAGCTGGCCATGCACGTCGAAGCAGCTGTCGACCGCCCGCGCGGGCCGGTTGCGGGCGATGCCCTTCTTCGGGTTGGCGCGGATGTTGGCCATCCACTCGTCCATCACCGCAATGGCGTCGAACGACTGGCTGGCCTTGGGCTGGCCGGGCATCGTGTCGGTGAACCAGATCACCAGGTGATCGGCACGGCCCATCTTGTCCAGCACACGCTTTCGCACCGCGAACGACTGGTGCGAGTTGTGCATATCGAGCTCGCGCTCCATGTACTGGCGGTGGTCGATGGTGGGGAGCGTGAGCTCGCCGTCGAACACGTGGCCCGAGGTGTAGGCCGCACGCGTGGCGATCGGGTCACCCTTGGTGCGAGGCGCCGGCTGGTCGGGCGTGGGGCTCAAGCGCATGTTGCGACGGCTCCACGGGTCGAAGTAGCCAGGCTCGGTGAGCGCCCGGTTGATCTCGGCCTGCGAGGTGCCGAAGAAGGGGAAGCCCTCCTGCACCATGTCGCTCGGGTGCTTCCAGCCGCCGATCTTGAAGTTGAGGTCGAGGAACTCGTCGGGCGTGATCCGGCCTTCCTTCAACGAGCGCAGGCCGTACTGCACGCCCACGTTGTCCCAGGTCGGGCGCGCCGCGCCGGTGGCGTCGACACCGTAGACGTTGCGCAGGTCGTCGTAGTGCGTCCAGCGGATGGCGGCGATGGCGCTCTGCGGCTCGTAGAGCTGCTGGTTGGGCGCCTGCCCGTACCAGGGGTTCATCGCGAGCGGCGTGAGCCCGCGCCAGGCCGGCACGCACTCGGTGGTGCCGGGCGCGGTGCTGTAGCCGAGCGCGGTCTTGAGCGGCGCCAGCGCATCGTTGACACGCGCGAAGCCTTCCTCGGCGTTCATGCCGACGAGCCACGTGCGGTTCTTCGTCACGCGCCACTTCGGGTTGGCGCGGTCGGTGGCGTCCATGTAGTGCTCGAGCAGCTCGCAGTCGCCGACGTGGATGGTCTGCGTGACCATGTCGGGATACGACTGCACCGGCAGCGCAGCATCGAGGATGCCCGGCTGGTTCTGCTGCAGCAGGTATTGCTGGATCGCGCCGCCCGAGCCGCCCAGGCCGTAGGTGTAGAGCGGCACGCCGTAGCGCTCGACGAAGCGCTCCTTGGTCATCATCGCGGTCTCCGCGGCGAGCGTCATGTTGTAGTGCGTGCCGGTGTTGTTGCCGCTCGAATGCACGATGGCCGTGCCGGTGCGCAGGATGTCGGCGTTCATCGCGCCGCCATGCAGCGTGCCCTGCGAGTGGCCCACCGCCACGCCGCCCTGGAACCAGTACTGCAGCCGCTTGTTCCACAGGCTCAGGTCGGGTGACGCCGGGTTCTCGCCGCGCGGCGCCAGCATCGCGAAGCTGTAGAGGAAGCGGTTGATGGTGCCGCGCTCCTGGCGCACGATGAAGTCGACCTCGCGGCCGTCGGCCAGCGTCGTCTTCGCCATGTCGACGGGCGTGGAGCCGTCGGTGGGCAGCGGGCGCCACTGGTTGGTGGTGCTGCGGTACACGTAGCTGACGAAGGTCTCGATCGAGCAGGTCTTGCTGTAGCCGATGCGCGCGCCGCTGGCGTCGAAGACCGGGAAGCCGGGCGGCGTGGCCGACTCGACCAGCGGCTGCCGGCCCACCGCGCCTTGCGTGGTGGTGCAGACGAAGGGCTCCTGCTGCGGGCCCGAGAAGATGGGGCCGGTGATGGGGTAGTTCGTCAGCACGAGGCGGTCGCGCAGCAGGAAGCCGAGGTGCTTGTGCCGCACCTCCAGCACGTTGCGGCCATCCACCAGGCCGGTGATCACGCCTTCCAGGCCGTCGGCGGTGGGCGCGAGCGCGCCACGCACGAGCCGGCCGTTGAGCCGCAGCTCCAGCTTGTCGCGCAGGCCCGGCGGCACACGCACCGCGATGCGCGCATCGCCGCCCGACACGTACTGCGGCGGGCTGGAGAGCACGGTCAGATCGACCGGCCCGTGGCGGTCGACGAGGCCACCGCGTTCGCCATCACCCTGCACATTCGATCCCGCGGACTGCGCCGTCTCGCGGGCGCTGCCTTCGCTGTCGCCGGCATCACTGCCGCCGCCACCACATGCGGCCAGCAGCAAGGCGCTGGCGGCAGAGACGGCCTGTACCTTCCAGGTCTTCATGGTGCTGTCTCCTTCGGCCCCGTCGGGCCTTGTTGGTTGTTCGATCTTTGAACTTAGCCCCGCGGAAGGAGGCCGCCTACCGGTATTACGCGGGGGGCGCGAAAGCACTGTCGTTCCATAAGCAATCAAGCGGCCCCGCCTCCAAAACGTCCGCTGTGCGCGCGGGTCTCCTGGTGATCGCCCAGAACCAGGTCGACTGCGGGATAGCCCGCAAACCGGACGCCACCACATTACTTAAATTCAATAAGCAATTCGGCGACGCCGGAACGCACGCCCTAGGGACTTCGAGCCGTCACACGAGCGGCCATTGCCAGGAGACATCAGCATGAACGCAAGACGACTTTCACCGGCCGCGCTGGCGGCCACCACCCTGCTCGCCGCGCTCGCCGGCTGCGGCGGCAACGACGACGAGCCGGGCGGCCTGCCGCGCCTCGCCGCTGCCACACCGGCCACGCTGTCGGGCACCTGCGCCGACCTCGCATCGCGCCTCACGCTCGCCAACACGACCATCACCTCGACCACCGACGTGCCCGCCGGCACGCTGCTCGTTGGCGGCCAGCCGATCGCGCAGCACTGCCGCGTGGTCGGCTCGATGTACCCGCGCACGGGCATCGACGGCAACGCCTACGCCATCGGCTTCGAGATGCGTCTGCCCAACAACTGGAACGGCCGCTTTTTCTACCAGGCCAACGGCGGCATCGACGGCAACGTGGGCACCGCCACCGGCGCGGTCAACGGCGGCCCCGGCCTCACGAATGCGCTGCACATGGGCTTCGCGGTGATCAGCTCCGACGCCGGCCACAGCGGCGCGCTCGGCCCCAACTTCGGCATCGACCCGCAGGCCCGCCTCGACTACGGCTACCAGGCGGTGCAGAAGCTCACGCCCATGGCCAAGAGCCTGATCCAGACCGCCTACGGCAAGCAGCCCGACCGCTCCTACTTCGGCGGCTGCTCCAACGGCGGGCGCCACACGATGGTCGCGATGAGCCGCTTTGCCGACCAGTACGACGGCTTCCTCGCCGGCGCCCCGGGCTACAACCTGCCCAAGGCCGCCATCGCCAACATCTTCGGCGCGCAGCGTTATGCGCTGATCGACCCGGCCAACCTCGCCAACGCCTTCACGCCGGCCGAGCGCACGACGGTGGCCAACGCGGTGCTTGCCAAGTGCGACGCGCTCGACGGCGCGACCGACGGCCTCGTGCAGGACGTGGAAGCCTGCCGCAGCGCCTTCAACTTCGCGACCGACGTGCCCACCTGCCCCGGCGCCCGCGATGGGTCATGCCTCACCACCTCCCAGAAGGTCGCCTTCGCGCCGATCTTCAGTGGTGCCACCACCAGCACGGGTCGCTCGTTCTACGCGAGCTTCCCGTACGACCCGGGCATCGCCAGCTCCGGCATCCCGTTCTGGGAGTTCATCGCG
This sequence comes from Piscinibacter gummiphilus, assembly GCF_032681285.1. Taxonomy (NCBI): domain Bacteria; kingdom Pseudomonadati; phylum Pseudomonadota; class Betaproteobacteria; order Burkholderiales; family Sphaerotilaceae; genus Rhizobacter; species Rhizobacter gummiphilus. The sequence goes on along the minus strand of NZ_CP136336.1, from coordinate 416,492 downwards.
CCCGTGGCGCTCGACACCGGCGGCGTCGGCCAGATCTGGAAGGTGCCGCCCGAGCCGGTGGCCGGCTTCAACGGCGCGAGCTTCGCGCTCAACATGAACATCGACCTCGCGCTGCAGTGGATCGACACCACGAATGCCACCTACACCGAGTCGGCGATGAGCTTCATGACGCCGCCCAACCCGACGCAGCTGTCGACGCTGAAGAACCGTGGCGCGAAAGTCATGGTCTACCACGGCGTGGCCGACCCGATCTTCTCGGTCGACGACACCAAGGCCTGGTACGACGGCCTGCGCGCCAACAACGGCGGTGACGCCAGCAACTTCGCGAAGTTCTACCGCGTGCCCGGCATGGGCCACTGCTCGGGCGGCCCCGCCACCGACCAGTTCGACATGCTGACGCCGCTCGTCGCGTGGGTGGAGCAAGGCACCGAGCCGCAGGCCATCACCGCCACCGCGCGCGGCACCGGCAACGCCGCGGGCGCCAACGCCGAAGTGCCGGGCGCCTGGGGCGCGAGCCGCACGCGCCCGCTGTGCCCCTACCCCAAGGTGGCGCGCTACGACGGCACGGGTGACGTGAACCTCGCGGCCAGCTTCACCTGCCAGTAGCCAGGGCAGCGGCCGGCGGTGCGCCTGCGGGAGCAGCGGCACCGTCGGTCTTGTTGACGCTGCACATCACCACCAGCTCGGGGCCCGCGGGCTGCACGTAGGCCATCTTCTCCACCGCCAGCTTGGTCTGCGGGTGCAGGCTCTTGAACTCGATCCAGCCGCCGCCGGCATCGGCTGCGGCATAGGTCTTGGCGTTGAGCTCGTCGATGTTGACGCCGGGGGCGGCGACGGCTGGTTTGTCGGCCTTCTTCGGGTCCATGCCGAAGGCGCGGAAGTAGCCCTTGCGGTCCATCACGATGATGAAGAGATCGCGGTCGACGAAGCCGCCGTCGCGTGCATGGAAGCGGCTCGCGGCCGACGGCAGACCCGCGCTGTGGATCAAGGCGACCGCCTTGTCGACCAGCGCACGCGCCTCGTCGGCACAGCCCTGGCGCAGTTTCATCGAGACGACGGCCGCCGACAGCTGGCGTGCCTGCTCGCGCAGCTTTTCGGCCGACTTCACCGAGCTGTCGACCATGCGCGCGTTGCTGCGGGTGATGCCATCGAGGCTCTGCACCGACTGCTCCATGCCCTGCAGGCCGCTCTTCTGCGCCGCGCTCGACTCGGAGATCACGCGCGCCTTGTCGGCCACCTGCGAGATGCCCTGCATCACCGACTGCAAGGACCGGCTCGCCTCGCGGATGCGGCCCATGCTCGTCGACACCTCGGCGGCCGAGCCTTCGATCAGCGTCTTCACTTCCGTGGCCGCCTGCGCGCAGCGCTGCGCGAGCGTGCGCACTTCGCTCGCCACCACCGCGAAGCCACGGCCGGCCTCGCCGGCGCGGGCCGCTTCCACCGCCGCGTTCAGCGCGAGGATGTTGGTCTGGAAAGCGATGCCGTTGATGACGCCGATGATGTCGGTCATCTGGCCCGAGCGTTTCTCCAGGCCCTGCATCGAGTGCACCGCCGATTCGACGATGGCGGTGCCGCCTTCGGCCGCGTGGCGCACGCTGGCGGCCAGGCCGTCGGCTTCCTGTGCATCGCTCGCGTTCACCTGCACGGTGGTCACGAGCGAGGCCATGCTTTCGGAGGTCTGGTGCAGGCTCCGGGCCTGCTCTTCGGTGCGGTCGTGCAGTTCATGGGCGCTGACCGAGAGCCGGTCGCCGGCCATTGCCACGAGTTGCGCTTCGCTGCGGATGGTGGAGACGAGCTGCGAGAAGCGGCGGGTCATTGCCTCGAGGCTGCGCGCCATGTCGGCCAGCTCGTCGCGCCCGGGCAGCACGCGCGACTGCGTGAGGTCACCGGCGCACAGCGCGTTCACCATCTCGTCGAGCGCCCGCATCGCGCGGCTCAGGCTCAGGTGGAAGCACAGCGCGACGTAGAGCCACAGCACCGCGGCGGCCCCGGCCAGCGGCAGCGCGAGCCGATGGCCGAGCATCGTGAGCAGCGACGCGGCCAGCAGCGGCACGGCCAGCAGCACGAGCTTGCCGGGCAGGCGCAGGCGCTGCATTGCAGCAAGGCCGGGGCGCAAACACCAGGAAAGGAAACGAGAGCGCATGAGGACCTCCGTCGGGCCGGGTTCGTTCGCTCCTTATCGGCGGGCCGGGGCCCGAACTGAAAGCCGCGGTGCGGCTATCGGAACAATGGCGACACGGGCCGGGGGTAGAGTCGGTTCACCCCCAAATACATCACACCAGGAGAGGCTTCATGAGCAACGACACCTCACGCGTCACCTCGCGTTTCAACCGCAAGAGCACCGCCCTGGAGGTGGTGGAAGGCCTGTCGCTGGCCGGCCGCCACATGCTCGTGACAGGCGGCGCCTCCGGCCTCGGCCTGGAGACCTCGCGGGCCCTGGCCAAGGCCGGTGCGACGCTCACGCTCGCCGTGCGCGACATGGCCCAGGGCGACGCCGCCGCCACGGCGCTGAGCGGCGACACCGGCAACCCCAACATCCGCGTGGCCCGGCTCGACCTGGCCGACCTCGCGAGCGTGAAGCAGTTCGCCGACGACTGGCGCGCCCGCGGCGAGCCACTGCACGTGCTCGTCAACAACGCCGGCATCATGGCCTGCCCGCTCAGCCGCAACACCCTCGGCTGGGAAGCGCAATTCGCCACCAACCACCTCGGCCACTTCGCGCTGACGCGTGCGCTGCTGCCGGTGCTCCTGCAGAGCGAGGCGCCCCGCGTGGTGGCGCTCAGCTCGTCGGGCCACCGGCTGAGCCCGATCGTGTTCGACGACATCCACTTTCAGACGCGCGAGTACAACAAGTGGAAGGCCTACGGCCAGGCCAAGACCGCCAACGCGCTGATGGCGCTGCACCTCGACACGCTGCACGCGAAAGACGGCCTCACCGCCAACGCGGTGCACCCGGGCGGGATCAGGACGGGCCTCTCGCGCCACATCACGCGCGAAGAGATGGAAGCGATGGGCTGGGTGAAGCCCGGTGCGGCGCCGGGTGAGCTCCCGCCCGGCTTCAAGACGCCCGAGCAAGGTGCGGCCACCACGGTGTGGGCCGCGACCGCCCCCGAGCTGCAAGGCCACGGCGGGCTCTACCTCGAAGACTGCAACGAGGCCGTGCCCTCGCCCGAAGGCGAGCGCCGCTATGGCTACGTGGCCCACGTGCGCGACCGTGACGCCGCCGCCCGGCTGTGGGCGGTGAGCGAGGCGATGCTGGCGCAGGCCGGGTTCTGACCCCCGGCGTTCGATCGGCCGCCTTGGACATCGCCCAGCACCTCCACTGGACGCTCGCCTGGGTGCTGCTGCCGCTCGCCGCGCTGGTGGCGGCCGGCGGTGCGCTGCGCACCGACCTCTCGCGGCCCTGGCGCCAGCTGCTCACCTGTGCCGCGGGCGGTGTGACGATGGTGCTGATGCTGCGCGGCGCGCGGCACGGCCTCGCGCAGTGGCCGCTGCCGCTCTTCGTCTGGCTGGGCGCGCCGGTGGTGCTGGCGCTGCTGGCCGTGGTGGCGCTCGCGGCGAGCCGCGCGCTCTTCATGGTGTTCGCGTTGTCGGCACTCGTGGCCCTGCATGGCTGGATCGTGCTGATCGCGCTCTGGCTCGGCGGCCTCGCCGGCCTGCACCGGCTGCACGACGCGCTGCTCTTCATCACGCTGCCGATGCTGGCGGCCGGGCTGTGGAAGCAGTTGCGCACGCCGGTCCCCGAGCCACCACCACCGCCACCGGCACCCCCCTCCGTCCCGCGCGAAGACCTGCTGCAACAGCGGCTCGACAGCGCCGCGGCGCAGGAAGCGGCCGACAAGTACACGCGCGACTGAAGCCCCCGTGACCGACCTGCGCGAGCTCTTCTCCCCCACGCGCCTGCCCGGCCTGTCGGCCCACGGACGCGCCCTGCTGCGCCACCTGCGCGAGCACCCGCAGGCGCCACGCTTCCGCGATTTCAGCGGGCACCGCCTCGGCTTGGCCGAGCGCTGGCAGGCGCGTGCGCGCCACGCGTGGTGGCAGCGCCGCGCAGCGCCCGACTGGCTGGCCGGCGAGCCGCTGCCCGCGTGGGTCGGCCCGTTCGTCGCGCGGTGTGCGCACGGCGTCGACGCACATGCCGGCAAGGCCGCGCTGCCGTTTGCACAGCTGCCGACGATGGACCGCCACGCGCTCGCCACGCAGCTGGCTGCGCACGTTCCGCGCAGCCTGCCGCTCGACGAGCTGATCTGCTTTTCCACCAGCGGCACCACCGGCCACCCGCTGCGTGTGCCCTCGCATCCGCGCGTGGCCTGCGACTACTACGCCCACCACCGGCGCGCGCTGGCGCTGTTCGGCATCGTGCCGAAGGCGGGCGTGGGCGACGTGGGGATCGTGCTGGCGGGCTTCCAGCAGCGTTGCTTCACCTACGTGTCGGTCAACCCGCTGCAGCGCGAATGCGGGCTCGCCAAGATCAACCTGCACCCGGGCGAGTGGCGGCATCCCGGCGACCGCGCGGCGTACCTCGATGCGATGGCGCCCGAGCTGATCTCGGGCGACCCGGTGTCGCTGGCCGAGCTGCTGCGCCTGGGCCTGCGGCACCGGCCGCGTGCCTTGCTGTCGACCTCGATGGCGCTCTCGGCCGGGCTGCGCGCCGAGCTGGAAGCCGCGTTCGCCTGCCCCGTGCTTAACCTCTATTCGCTGAACGAGGTGGGGCCGGTGGCGGTCGAAGTGCCGACGCTCGGCGGCTTCGTGCCGCTGCAGCCGCGCCTGTTGATCGAGGTGGTCGACGACGCCGGCCGCAGCCTGCCGCCCGGTGAGCGTGGCGAGATCGTGGTCACCGGCGGCTTCAACCCCTGGCTGCCGCTGCTGCGCTACCGCACCGGCGACCACGCGTCGATCGTGCGCACACCGCAGGGCCTGATGCTGCAGGGGCTGGAGGGGCGGGCGCCGGTGCGCTTCCGCGGTGCCGATGGCCGCTGGCACAACAACATCGAGGTCACGCGGGCGATGGCGCCATTTGCGCTCGTCCGCTTTGCGCTGCACCAGCGTGCCGACGCCAGCCTCGTCTTGCGTGTGGATGCGCACGAGCCGCTGCCGGCGCTGGCAGCGCGGCTGCGGGCGGCCCTGGCCGCCACCTTCGGCGACACGCCGATCGAGATCGCCGCGCTGCGGGCCGACGACAAGGTGCGCCAGTACACGAGCGCCCTCGCCGGCGCCGAGACCGCCCGATGACGCCGCTCGAGATCGCGGCCAACGTTTTTGCCACCGCGTCGATCTGGCTGGCCGCGCGCAACAACGTGCACCTGTGGTGGACGGGCATCGTCGGCTGCGCGCTCTTCGGCGCGCTCTTCCTGAAGACGCAGCTCTACGCCGATGCCACGCTGCAGGTGTTCTTCATCGCCACCAGCCTGTGGGGCTGGCACCTGTGGCGGCACGGGCAGGGTGGTGCGCCCACGCCCGTGCGTCGCACCTCGCCGCGAACGCTCGCGGCACTCGCCGTCGCGGCGCTGGCGGTGACCGCGCTCTATGGCAGCCTGCTCAAGCACTGGACCGACGCCTACGCACCGTTCACCGACTCGGCCGTGCTCGCCTTCAGCGTGGTGGCGCAGCTGCTGCTGATGCAGCGGCGCATCGAGACCTGGCCGGCATGGCTGCTGGTGAACACGCTCTCGGTGCCGCTCTTCGCCTCGCGAGGGCTCTGGCTCACGGCCACGCTGTACGCGGTGTACTGGTTCAACGCCTGGCATGGCTGGTGGCACTGGCGAAGGGAGCGGGCACGATGAGCCGCTTCGCGCTTGGCCTCGTGGTGGGCAAGTTCGCACCGCTGCACCACGGGCACCTGCACCTGATCGACACCGCGGCGGCGCAGTGCGAGCGGGTGCTGCTGCTGAGCTGGTGCCAGCCCGAGCCCGCGCGCTGCGAGGCCGCGGCGCGCGAGCGCTGGCTGCAGGCTTGCCGGCCGCAGCACGAGGCCTGGGTGTTCGACGACGCGTCGCTCGCGCAGCGCTGTGCCGAGCGTGGCCTTGCGCCGCAGGCACTGCCGCCCGATGCGAGCGACGACCTCACGCAGCAGCGCTTTCTCGCGTGGCTGCTGGCCGAGGTGCTGCCGCAAAGGCCCGATGCGATGTTCGCGAGCGAGGACTACCTCGTGCCGTGTGCGGCGCTGCTGTCGCGCGTCTTCGGCCACGAGGTGACGCCGGTGCTGGTCGACCGCGCTCGCAGCACGGTGCCGGTGAGCGCCACGCGCATCCGCCAGCAGCCCGTGGCCCACCGCCACCACCTGCCCGCGCCGGTGTGGGCCGACTGGGTGCCACGCGTGTGCCTGCTCGGCGGCGAGTCCAGCGGCAAGAGCACGCTGGCGCAAGCGCTCGCCGAACGCCACGGCACGCCCTTCGTCGCGGAATACGGCCGCGAGCTGTGGGAGCGCCAGGGCGGCGTCCTGCTGGAGCCCGACCTGCTGCACATCGCTGAAGAGCAGGTGCGGCGCGAAGACGCGGCCGCGGCGCGGGCCGGTCCCTTTCTCGCCTGCGACACCTCGCCGCTCACCACGCTCTTCTATGCGCTCGACCAGTTCGGCCGGGCCGACCCGGCGCTGATGGCGCTCGCCGAGCGGCGTTACGACCTCGTGGTGCTGTGCGAGCCCGACTTCCCCTTCGTGCAGGACGGCACGCGGCGCGACGCGGGCTTTCGGCAGCGGCAGACCGACTGGTACGTGACGCAACTCGCGCAGCGCGGCATCACGCCTCTGCGCGCCAGCGGGCCGGTGGCAGCGCGCGTGCGCCTGGTCGAGCAGGCGCTCGGCCTCGACTAGCCGCCCAGCACCCGCTGCACCCACGCCACCACGTCGGCGATCACCTCGTCGCGGTGGGTCTCGTGCAGCACCTCGTGGCGCGCACCGGGGTACACCTTGACCGTGATGTCGGTCGCGCCCGCCGAGCGGAAGCGCTCCACCAGCGGCTCGAAGTAGGCGAGCTGGCGGTGCATCGCGTCGTCACCGCCGACGAAGAAGAAGAGCGGCATCGACGGCGGCACCACGCGGAAGGCCCCCGCCGGCGTGGTGCGTGCGTAGGCCGCATACATCGACTGGCGCGACTTCACGTTGAGCCGGTGGCCGCACAGCGGGTCGGCGATGTAGGCGTCGACCTGCGCCTCGTCGCGGCTCAGCCAGTCGAAGGGCGTGCGACGCACCACGGCCGGTGCCGCGGCCTTGTCGGCCAGCTTCCAGGCCGAGGCGTTGCCGGCCTCTGCCAGGTCGAGCGCCACGGTGCCGGTGAAGGCCGCGGCGTCGACCTCGTGCGCATGGTCGAGCAGGTACACCTTGACGGCGAACGAGCCCATGCTGTGCCCGAGGAGGATGAGCGGCACGCCGGGGTGGCGCTCGCGGGCGAACGCGCTCACGCGTCGCATGTCGGCCACCAGCCCCGGGAAGCCACGCGGGCCGAGCTCCCCTTTTTCGTGGCGGCGCAGCGCCTCTTCGCCGTGGCCGCGGTGCTCGTTGGCGTAGACCGCCACGCCGGTCGCCGCGAGCGCCTCGGCCAGCGCGCGGTAGCGGCGCGCGTGCTCGCCCATGCCATGGGCGATCTGCACCACGCCGCGCACCGGGGCTGCATCGTCGGCCCACACGTGCAGGTCGATGGGGTGGCCGTCGTCGGCGACGAGGCGGTGTGAGGTTTCGAGAACCGTCATGGCATCAGAGGTGCGTCACGATCCACAGCCACACCGGCGCGGTCAGGGCGAAGCCGAAGGTCGACACGGTGATGGTGGCCGTGGTCTCGCCTTCGAGGCAGTGGTAGCGCTGCGAGAAGATGAGCGCGTTGTTGCCGGTGGGCAGCGCGGCGGCCATCACCACCACCGACAGCGGCAGGCCCGACAGGCCGAAGCCCCAGTGCCCCACCACCAGCACCACCGCGGGCAGCAGCACCAGCTTCCACAGCGACAGGCGCACGGCACCGGCCAGCGCGCCCTGCAGGCCGTACTGCGCAAGCGAGAGGCCGATCAGCACCAGGCACAAGGGCACGACCGCGTTGCCGAACTGCACCAGCACCTCGTCGATGAGCGCGGGCGTGGGCGCACCCAGCGCGTTCCACACCAGGCCCGCGAGGATGGGCAGCACCACCGGGTGGATGATGGTCTTGCGGGCGGTGTCGAAGAGCATGCGGCCGATGTGCGCCTCGGCATCGCCGCTGCGGGCGCGTTCGCGGGCGAGGTCGAGCTCGACAAGCGCCGTGAGCACGGTGAGCAGCGTGAGCGCATGCAGGCTCACGATGGCCACGTGGATGGGCAGGCCCTGCTCGCCGAACATCGCCGCCGCCATCGGGATGCCCAGTTGCACCGTGTTGCCGAAGCTCGCGGTGATGGCCCGCACGCTCGGGCCCGCGGTGGGCAGGCAGGGCGTGCGGCGCTGCCACGCGTAGAGCACCACCATCAGCACCACGATGGGCACGAAGAAGGCGGCCAGCGTGCCCCAGGGCAGCGTGGTGAAGTCGATGTGCGAGGTGGTGCGGAAGAGCAGCGCCGGCACGAAGATGTAGAAGGCCGCGTAGCCCAGCACCCGCGCCGGGTCGTGGTCACCCAGCCAGCGCATGCGCCCTGCCCCGTAGCCGATGGCCACCATCAGCAAGATGGCGAGGAGCTTGAGCAGGATGACCGAGTACATCTGGAAAGCGGCCGGGCGGGCCCGGCCTGCGTTGCGTTTACAGGAGATGCGTCAGAAGTAGTAGCCCACGTACACGCCACCGTGCGACCCGTCGAGCGTCTCGTTGCTGAAGCTGCTGTTGACCTTGAAGCGCTCGTTCACGTAGCGCACCTTGATGCCCACCGATCGGTAGGGGAAGAACTCGCCTTCGACCACACCGCCCACGCTCGCCTTGAAGCTGGTGTTGGGGATGGTGTTGCTCGCCACGCCAGATGCATGCAGGCGGGCGTTGGCCGAGTAGCGCGCACCACCGCCAAGGCGGAACCAGTCGGTGAGGTAGTAGTGCCCGAGCGCCTCGACGGGCGTGCGGCTCCAGCGCACGGTGGCATTGGACGCCCGCACCTGGTCGACGTGGTAGCCGACGAGGAACTGCGTCGACACCCGGCTCGTGAATTGCAGCTCGATGCCGCCGTGCAGGGCGAAGAGCGCTCCGGCGTGCACGCGGCTCTCGTCGACATTGCTGTTCTGGTAGTAGACGGTGGCGATGGTGTCGCCGCCGGCGGTGATGCCGAGGCCCACCATTGGCTTGACCAGCACCTGTGCCGGAACGCTGCTGGCCGCGGCCCATGCCACCGCGGCGATGGCGATGTTCTTGTTCATTCAAACCTCCCTGTTGCGCTGTTGTTGTGAAAACGAAGACGTGACGCAGCCCTCACTGCGCCAGGCCGCTCGGCCCGGAACCGTCAGAAAACCTCAGAAGAAATAGCCGACGAAGTAGATGCCGCCGTGATTGCCCTTGAGCTTGGGCGCGCCGGGGATGGTGTCGGAATCGAACTTCTCCGACACGTAGCGCAGCTTGATCCCCAGGTTGCGGCCGATGGTGAACTCGCCTTCGACCACGGTGCCCCAGGCGGGCTTGAAGTCTTCGCTCGGCACCGTGCCGCTGGCCGCGCCCGACGAGCGCGTGCGGGCCTTCGCCGTGTAGCGCGCACCGCCGCCCACGCGGAAGGTGTCGGTGAGGCGGAAGTGGCCCAGCAGCTCGGCGGGGTAGCGGTCGAACTTCACGTCGCCGTTCGAGGCGGCGATGCCATCGACGTGGTAGCCGATCAGGGCCTGCGCCGACACGAGCGGGCTGAAGGCCATCTCGAGGCCGGTGGTGAACGCCACCAGGCCGCCGGCGCGCACCTTGTCGGAGTCCCCGTCGCTGTAGACCACACGGGCCACCGTGTCGCCACCGAACGTGAAGCCCATGCCGACCAGCGGGCGCACCACCGGCTGCGCCCAGGCACCGTGTGCGGCGCCCAGCGCCAGCGCGGCAAGCGCGAGTTTTGTCTTCATGCACCACCTCCAGGTTTGCGTTGGACCACGGGTCGCGGCCATTTTGCAGCAGCCCTCAAGCTGCCTTCTTCGCTGCGGCTTTCTTGGCCGGGGCCTTCTTCGCCGCCACCTTCTTCGCGGGCGCCGCCTCGGCCGGTGCGGCCTCCTTGGCGGACGCCTTGCTGGCCGCCGTCTTCGCGGGAGGCGCCTTGCCGGCACGCGGCTGGAACTCGAAGCTCACCTTGCCTTCCTTCTTGTCGAAGGCGAGGAAGGCCTTGAACTTGCGCCGCGTCTTGTTGGAGACGAAGTTCTCCAGGAGGTCGGTCTTGCCGGTGGCGAGCAGCTTGGTCATCTGCTCGCGCGCCACCGGCTGCTGCAGGATGATCTTGCCGCTCTTGAAGTCGCAGGTGACGTGCGCGCCCACGGCGTGTTCGCACACATAGCTCGTGCCGTGCTCGAACACCTTGCCCTGGCACTTGGGGCAGGCCCCCAGCGACTCCTGGCCGGAGAAGTCGACCGGCTCGCCGGACTCGCCTTCCTTCTTCGCGTCTTCGCCGAAGTCGAACTCGAGCTTCCAGTTCTTGATCTCGTCGTCGAACACCAGCCTGAGTTCGGCGGTGAAGGGCCAGCCGGCCTTGGAGCGGAAGCCTTCGAGCGGGCCGATGCGCTTCTTGTCGAGGAATTCCTCGACCTCGTGCAACTCGAAGCTGCGGCCGCCCGGGATCTTGCCGATGGAGAAGCCGCACCCTTCGCCGTCACCCGACTTGCCGGTGCAGGTGAAGCGGCGGTAGTTCTCCTTCACCACACCGCCGCAGTTGGGGCACGGCGTCTTGAGCGTGGCGTAGTCGCCGGGAATGGTGTCGCGGTCGTATTCCTTGGCCTTGGCGACGATGCGCTGCGTCATCGCGGCGATCTCGGCCATGAAGGTGTCGCGGCTCAGCTTGCCCTTTTCCATCTCGGACAGCTGGAACTCCCAGTTGCCGGTGAGTTCGGGCTTGGTGAGGTCTTCCACGCCCAGGCCGCGCAGCAGCGTGGCGAGCTGGAAGGCCTTGGCGGTGGGGACCAGCTCCCGCCCGTCGCGGTGGATGTACTTCTCGAGGATCAGGCCTTCGATGATGGCCGCGCGCGTGGCTGGCGTGCCCAGGCCCTTCTCCTGCATGGCTTCGCGCAGCTCGTCGTCGTCGATCAGTTTGCCGGCGCCTTCCATCGCCGACAGCAGCGTGGCTTCGGTGTAGCGCGCGGGCGGCTTGGTCTTGAGCGCGTTGACGTCGACCGCCTCGGTGCGCACGACCTCGCCCGGCGCCACCGCCACGAGGTTGGCGTCGTCTTCCTGCACCTCGCGGCCGTAGATGGCAAGCCAGCCCGGCTTCACCATCACCTTGCCGTTGGTCTGGAAGCTGTGGCCCGCCGCCGTGCTGATGCGGGTGGTGACCATGAACTCGGCCGGCGGGAAGAACACCGCCAGGAAGCGCTTCACCACCATGTCGTACAGCTTGGCCTCGACCTCGGTCAGGCTCTTGGGGGCGATGAGCGTGGGGATGATGGCGAAGTGGTCCGACACCTTGGCGTTGTCGAAGATGCGCTTGTTGGGCTTGACGTACCCGTTCTTGATCGCCGTCTTCGCGTGGGTGGACAGGGCCTTGAGCGGGCCCGGCATGTCTTCGCTGGCGATCATCTCCATGGTGTTCTTCACCACGGCCACATAGTCTTCCGGCAGGTGCTTGCTGTCGGTCCGCGGGTAGGTGAGCGCCTTGTGCTTCTCATACAGCGCCTGCGCGATGCTGAGCGTGGTCTTGGCACTGAAGCCGAAGCGCGAGTTGGCTTCGCGCTGCAACGTGGTCAGGTCGTACAGGCCGGGCGAACTCTGGGTGCTGGGCTTGCTCTCTTCGGTGACGGTGGCCGGCTGGCCGCGCACCGCATCGGCGATGGCCTGCGCGGTCTTGGCGTCCCACACACGGTCGGCGCGCAGCTCGGCGTCGTCGGCGTTCTTCTTCCACTTGGGGTCGAACCACTTGCCTTCGTACTCGCCGGCCTGGGCGGCGAAGCTCGCCTTGATTTCCCAGTAGTCGCGCGCCACGTGCTTCCTGATCTTCTCTTCTCGCTCGACCACGATGCTGAGCGTGGGCGTCTGCACACGGCCGACCGTCGTGAGGAAGAAGCCGCCGTCGCGCGAGTTGAAGGCGGTCATGGCGCGGGTGCCGTTGATGCCCACCAGCCAGTCGGCTTCCGAACGGCTGCGCGCGGCCTCGGCCAGGCCCTGCAGTTCCTTGTCGGAGCGCAGGTGCTCGAAGCCCTCGCGGATGGCCTGGGGCGTCATGCTCTGCAGCCACAGGCGCTTGACCGGGTGCTTGCTCTTCGCGTGCTGCTGGATCAGGCGGAAGATGAGTTCGCCCTCACGGCCCGCGTCGCAGGCGTTGATGAGTTCGCTCACGTCCTTGCGCTTGACGAGCTTGACGATCGCGTTCAGCCGGCCCTTGCTCTTGTCGATCGGGTTCAGCTCGAAGTGCGGCGGGATCACCGGCAGGTTGGCGAAGCTCCACTTGCCGCGCTTGACGTCGTATTCCTCCGGTGCCTTGATCTCCAGCAGGTGGCCCACGGCCGACGTCACGATGTGATGCTCGCCCTCGAAGTACTCGTCGTGCTTGTCGAACTTGCCGGCGACCGGCGTCAGCGCGCGCACGATGTCCTGCGCGACCGACGGCTTCTCCGCAATGATCAGTGACTTGCTCATGGCTCTTTCTGTGTTCCTTGTGCCGGTGTCTCCGGCGCTCTCTCTACAATCCGGGTCTCTCGCGCGCATGCACGTGCGCACGCAGGTACGTGCACACACGCACGCGCACCCATGAATTCAATGTACCCAATCAGCACGATGACGCAAGCCCAGGGCGCCAAGCCCCACGCCAAGCCCCGCACCACGTCCGCCGCAGCCGCTGGCGGCAAGCGCATCCAGGTCCGCCGCAGCGGCGTGCACGGCAAGGGCGTCTACGCCATCGCGCCCATCGCCAAGGGCGAGACCATCATCGAATACAAGGGCGAGACCATCTCCTGGGACGAAGCCCTGCGCCGCCATCCGCACGACCCGAGCGACCCCAACCACACCTTCTATTTCTCGCTCGACAGTGGCGATGCGATCGACGCCAACGTGGGCGGCAACTCGGCCCGCTGGATCAACCACGCGTGCAACCCCAATTGCGAGGCAGACGAGCAAAATGGCCGTGTCTTCATCAAGGCCTTGCGCAACCTGAAGCCGGGCGAGGAACTGTTCTACGACTATGGCCTCACCATCGACGAGCCGTACACGCCCAAGCTGAAGAAGGAGTACGAATGCCGTTGCGGCGCGAAGAACTGCCGCGGCACCATGCTCTCGCCGAAACGCTGAAAGCACACCACCGATGAGCCAAGCATTGCAATGGGGAGCCGAGTCGCTGTGGCAGCGGCTGGAGCCGCTGTTGCCCGGCTTGAGCGTCGAGGTGGTGGCGCGCAGCGTCTCCACCAACAGCGCGCTGCTCGAGCGCGCCCGGGTGCGTGCCGAGCCGCCCACCGATGAGCTGGTGCAGGTGCGCCGCAGCATCGAGAGCGGCGCCTTCGGCCGCCGCGCTGCCGACGTGCAGCCCTGCCTGCTCGTGGCCGAGCACCAGACGGGCGGCCGCGGCCGCCTGGGCCGCACCTGGCAGGCGAGCATCGGCGCCTCGCTCACGTTTTCGCTGTCGTTGCCGATGAACCCGGCCGACTGGTCGGGCCTGTCGCTTGCCGTCGGCGTGGCGATCGCCGATGCGCTGGACCCTGCGGGCGCGCGTGTGGGGCTCAAGTGGCCGAACGACCTCTGGCTGATGGACCCGGCGCCCACCCCCGGCGCTCCCCCTGGCCGCAAGCTGGGCGGCATCCTCATCGAGACGGTGACGGCGGGCCCGGTCCGCCTGGCCGTGATCGGCATCGGCCTCAACATCACGCCGCAGCCCCTCGAAGACCTCAGCAGCGGCTATGCCTGCCTGCAGGAACTCGACCCCGACGTCACCGCCCCGAGTGCGCTGGCCCAGGTGGCCGAGCCGCTGGTGCGGGCGCTGAAAGGCTTCGAACGGCAAGGCTTCGCCCCCTTCGCCGCGCGCTACGCCGCCCGCGACCTGCTGCGCGGCCGCACCGTCACCACCACCCAGGCCAACGTGCCCAACGGGGTGGCCGCCGGCATCTCGCCCACGGGCGCGCTGCTCGTGCGCGACGAGAACGAGCTGCACGAGGTGAGCAGCGGCGAGGTGAGCGTGCGGCTCGCCCGCGACGACGGCGGCACGGGAGACAGCCGCTGATGCTGCGCCTGCTGGTCGTGGTGCTGCTGCTGGCCAATCTCGCGTTCTATGCCTGGACGCAGGGCCTGCTCGACAACGTGATCGGCGTGCGCGCGCAGGGCGACCGCGAGCCTGACCGGCTCACGCGCCAGGTGAGGCCCGAGACCATCCGCGTGCTGCCGGCCGCGTCGGCCGTGGCCATCGCGACCACGGCCAGCGAGACACCGCCCGTCTGCCTCGAAGCCGGCCCCTACACGCCCGCCCAGATCGGGCCCGCCGAAGGCGTGCTGCAGACCGTGCTGCCGGCTGGCAGCTGGGCCAGCCTCAAGACCGAATCGCCCGGCGTGTGGATCGTCTACATGGGCAAGTACCCCAACCGCGAGGCGCTGCAGAAGAAGGCCGACGAGCTCAAGCGCCTGAAGATCGGCTTCGAGGAACTGCGCAACGTGCCGCCCGAGCTGGCCGATGGCCTCGCCCTCGGCCGCTACGACAACCGCGCCGCGGCCGACAAGGCGCTGGCCGAGGTCACGCAGCGCGGCGTGCGCACTGCCCGCGTGATGCCGCTCTCCGCGCCCGCCGTGACGCACAGCCTGCGCGTGGAGCGCGCCGACGCGACGCTGCAGGCGCGCCTGGCCGGGCTGCGCGCCGAGGCGCTGCTCGGCAAGGGCTTCACGCCCTGCGCCCGCCCCTGACCTGCGGCAGCGACTGCAGCGCGGCCACCGCCAGCGCAAGGCCCAGCAACCAGAGCGCGCCCAGCGCACCGCCACCGCCGTCGTCGGACCCGCCCGCTGGCGGCGGCGGCGACGCCGCATAACGCACCGCGCCCACGGCATCGAGCACGCCCGCGCCGCAGGTGCTGGTGGTGCACACGCAGGTGTTCGGGTTCGACGACGAACACGCCGGCACCCCGCCCGCCGACTGCACATGCGGCCGTGCCGTGGCGCGCAGGCCGGCGATCACCTGCGCCACCGTGAGCCGTTCGTTCACGCTGAGCATGAGGCTCACGACCCCCGACACCACCGGCGTCGCGAAGCTCGTGCCGAACACATTGCCGTAGCTGTCGGCTCCCGGCGCCTGCGTGCCGGTGTTGATGAGGGTGAGCAGGCCATCGTCGGCATCGGGGTCGCCGCCCACGGTGGCGACCGTGACCTGGGGGCCGAAGTTCGAATACGAGGCCTTGAGGCCGTCGCGCGCCAGTGCCGCGACGCCGACCACACCGCTGCAGCTCGCCGGCCGCGTGATGGCGGCCGCTTCGTTGCCCGCCGCCGCGACCACCACCACGCCGACGCTCGCCAGCTCGTTGACCGTGCTCTGGTACAGCCCGCCGCACGCGGCGCTGCCGCCGAAACTGATGTTGACGATGCGCGCCGGGTTCGGGTTGAGGGGCGCCCCGGGCACCGCGAGGCCGGCCGCCCAGCGCATGCCGTCGGTGATGTCGAGCACGGTGGCGCCGCACTTCCCCGCCACACGCACTGGCAACACACGCCCGTTCCAATTCACCCCCGCCACGCCCTGGCTGTTGTTCGTGGCGGCGGCGGCGATGCCGCCAATGATGGTGCCGTGCCACGAGCTGGGCTGCTCGGGGCAGGTGCCGAAGACCGCGGGGTTGCCGGTGATGTCGGCCTGGGAGACCCAGTCGCCGGGGTCCGACGGGTCGGGGTCGCGGCCGTTGCCGTCGTTGGCGTATTCGAGTTCCGAGACGAAGTCGTAGCCCGGCAGCACGCGGCCGGCCAGGTCGGCGTGGGCGGTGATGCCGGTGTCGAGCACCGCCACCACCGCGCTCGGCCGGCCGGTCTGCCACGCCCACGCGTTCTGCACCCCCGGGGCACCGTAACTCGGCAGCTGGCCGCCGGTGGTTTCGCCATCGGGGCGCAGCCACCACTGGCCGAGGTCGGTCGGCGAGACGTAGCGGAAGTAGGGATCGTTGGGCGTGGGCAGCGCCTGCAACAGGCGTTCGCGGGTGTTGGGCTCCACCCATTCGACATCGGGGCGGGCCCGCAGCCGCGCGGCGAGCGCCTCGGCTTCGCCTTCGGAGAGCCGCCGGCCGAAATTCAAGTGCTGGGCGTCACGCCCCGCCGGGCGCACGCGCGCTTCGGTCATGCGCTCGGTCTGCAGCACGCGCTGCAGGCGTTCGGTGTGCTGCGATTGTTCGGCCGCGCCGAGGCGTGCTGCCCGCTCGTGGGCCGGCGCATCGCGCAGCTTGACGATGAGACCGTCGACCGGCGCAGCGCGGGCGGCGACGCAGCACGTCAACCCTACCGCCACCACCACCCCGAATTGCCGACCGATCCTGCTCCAGACCCCCATGACGCTGCCTCCTCAAGACGGAGCGCCGCGGGGAGCGTGAACTCACTGCCGCCGGCGCGACACCTTCGTGGGGCAAATGCGGTTCCGCTGGAGTTGCAGGGCGATCACCGCCATCGCGAGGCCGGCCAGCCAGACGAGGCCGAGGGCACCGCCGCCTCCGCCTCCGCCACCCCCACCGCCTCCCGAGATGAGCGCAGGCGCACCCACGTTCACCGCCTGAGCCGTGGTCGATTGCGCACCCGAGCTGTCGGTCACCGTGACACTGACGCTGAAACGCCCTTGGGCCGACGGGGTCACCGTGACCGTCGGCCCGGTGTCGGGACCCAAGGTGGTCACGATGCCGCCGCCATCGACGAGCGTCCACTGGTAGGTGGTGAGGGTGCGCGGGCTCAGCACATAGCTGTTGGCCACGCTCAGCGTCAGCGCCTGGGCCGCGCGAGGCGTGGTCGCGCTCTGGGTGATGCGGGCCTGCAGGCCGCGCTGCGCGCCGAGCACGGCGGCGTTGGTGTCGAGCATGCCGGCGCCGCAGGTGCTGGTGGTGCAATAGCACTCGTCCTGGTCGATGCTGTCGGGCGCGCGGCATGCGGCGGTAGAGGCGCCGCCACCACTGGCGGGGAAGACACGCGCGCTGCCCTGCAGGGCGGCGCGGATCTCGTTGACGCTCATGCCAGGGCGCACCGAGAGCATCAGGGCTGCAGAGCCGGCCACCAGCGGCGCGGAAAAGCTGGTGCCGACCGCGGCGTCGACCCCGTCGGTGTAGGTCGACGTCGAGGGCGTGGTGGTGCCGGCGTTGGTCGCCGTCATGATCGGGTACAGACACGGCTGACCAATGGGGTTGACGCAATTGCCCCCAGGTGCGGCGATGGCGACCTCCGGGCCCAGGTCGGCAAACCCCACCTTCGTGCCGACGTGGCGCACGGCGGTGACGGCGATGACCCCGTTGCAGTTGGCTGGCGACGACACGGCATGGCCATCGCCATTGCCGGCCGACACCACGACCACGACGCCGAGTGCGACGACTTCGTCAATCGCCTGCTGGTAGGTCGGGGAGCAGGCACCGCTGCCGCCGAGACTCATGTTGATGACCTTGGCCGGGTTGGCATTGGTGGGCAAACCGGTCACCGGGATGCCGGCCGCCCAGCGCATACCGGCCACGATGTCGGAGGTGAAGCCCCCGCACTTGCCGAGCACCCGCACCGGCAGCACCCGCACCGTGCGCCCGACGCTGGCCATGCCGATGCCCTCGTTGGTGAGCGCGCCGATCAGGCTCGCAGTCTGGGTGCCGTGCCAGCTGCTGTTTTCCTCGATGCACTGCGTCGGAGGGAAGTTGCTGGTCTGAAGGTCGCTGGCGCTGACCCAGTCACCCGGGTCGGAAGGATCGCTGTCACGACCGTTGCCATCGTTGGCGGTCGCCAGCGCGACGGCGCTGTCGCCCGAGATCATGTCGTAGCCCTGCAGCAGGTTGCCCACGCCCGCAGCCAGCAGATCAGGGTGGTCGAAGCGCACCCCGGTGTCGAGCACCGCCACCACGACGGAATTGCTGCCGGTGGTGGTGTCCCAGGCGGTTTCGGCATTGATGGCCGAGACCAGCGTCGAATTTGGTGGTTTCAGGTACCACTGGCCCGCCACAGGCCCCCCGGAGCCCAACGCCACCGAGGAATAGCGAGGGTCATTGGGCACTGCCATGCGACGGTGGCGCACATCGGGCTCGGCGTATTCCACGTCGGGCTGTGCGGCCAGACGCCGCGCAAGTTCGGCCGAGCTGACGCCAGTGGCACTCAACACCTGCGCCCGCTCGCTCACCGCCGCGCCGGCACTCAGCGCCACCCCCACCCGCTGACCCAGCACCAGCGCACGCTCGGCACCCGCCGACGCCGCCCGCGCCCTGTCACCCAGGAGCGGTGAGCCCGCCTTGAATTTCACGATGACCCGTGCGTTCTCGACCGTCACTACGCTTTGCGCCTGCAGTGCCGGTGAATGAAGACCCAGGGGTGCCAGCAAGGCGAGGGCAACCACGGCGGGCCAGGATGTGCGCATGAACAGAACTCCGAAGGATCAAGGTCGCTAACACGCCATTCCGTGGGTACGGCAATGGGCGGCGTGACCGCAAAGTGTAGGCAAGGCCCGCCGCGCCACGTGTCACGACTCGTGGCAAATCACCCAACGGAAACGCCCAGTTGCAAACAAAGTCCAGGCCGACAAGAAAAAAGGCCTCTTGCGAGGCCTTTTGTTGCAGTGCGAGATGCCAACTTACTTCGCGATCACACGCACCATCTCCAGCACCTTGTTGGAGTAGCCCCACTCGTTGTCGTACCAGGACACGAGCTTGACGAAGGTGCCGTCGAGCGCAATGCCGGCCTCGGCGTCGAAGATCGAGGTGCGCGGGTCGCCACGGAAGTCGGTCGCGACGACCTTGTCTTCGGTGTAGCCCAGCACGCCCTTCATCGCGCCTTCCGACTGCGCCTTCATCTCGGCGCAGATTTCCTTGTAGGTCGCTTCCTTCACCAGCTCCACGGTCAGGTCGACCACCGAGACGTCGGAGGTCGGCACGCGGAACGACATGCCGGTCAGCTTCTTGTTCAGCTCGGGGATCACCACGCCCACGGCCTTGGCGGCGCCAGTGCTCGACGGGATGATGTTCTCGAGGATGCCGCGGCCGCCGCGCCAGTCCTTGTTCGACGGGCCGTCCACGGTCTTCTGTGTGGCGGTGGCAGCGTGCACGGTGGTCATCAAGCCTCTTTTGATGCCCCACTTGTCGTTCAGCACCTTGGCGAGCGGTGCCAGGCAGTTGGTGGTGCACGAGGCGTTGGAGATGATGGCCTCACCCTTGTAGCTCTTGTCGTTCACGCCGTAGACGAACATCGGCGTGTCGTCCTTCGACGGGGCCGACATCACGACCTTCTTGGCACCGGCGTCGATGTGCTTCTGCGCGGTTTCCTTCGTGAGGAAGAGACCGGTCGACTCGACGACGATGTCGGCACCGACCTCGTTCCACTTCAGGTTGGCGGGGTCGCGCTCTTGCGTCAGGCGGATCTTCTGGCCGTTGACGATGAGGGTGTTGCCATCGACGGCGATGCTGCCGTCGAAGCGGCCGTGCACGCTGTCGTACTGCAGCATGTAGGCGAGGTAGTCGGGCTCCAGCAGGTCGTTGATGCCGACGATCTGGACGTCCTTGAAGTTGGCGACAGCTGCGCGCAACACCATGCGCCCGATGCGGCCGAAGCCGTTGATGCCGATCTTGATGGTCATGTCATTCGCTCCTAAGTAGAAAACCGAAAACCTGTTGTTCGCTCAACGTGTCAGTTCAACGCTTTTTCTGCAACACCGCACGCACGGTGTCGGCGACGTTTTCAGAGGTGAAGCCGAAGTGCTTGAAGAGCACGCCGGCCGGGGCCGATTCGCCGTAGCTGTCGATGCCCACGACGGCAGCGCAGCCGTACTTCCACCAGCCATCGGTCACGCCCATCTCGACGGCGATGCGGGGCAGGCCGTCAGGCAGCACCGAGGCCTTGTAGTCGACGCTCTGGCGGTCGAAGACAGAGTTCGACGGCATGGACACCACGCGCACCGCGATGCCTTGCACCGCGAGCTGCAGCTGCGCGTGCAGCGCAAGCTGCACTTCGGAGCCGGTGGCGATGATGACCGCCTGCGCCTTCTTCTTCAGGCCCACTTCGCTCGGCTCAGCCAGCACATACGCGCCCTTGGCGATGCCGTCGAGGCTGGCCTTGGGCGAGTAGGTGAGATTCTGGCGCGAGAGCAGCAGCGCGCTCGGGCGGCTCTTGCTCTCGATGGCGCTGGCCCAGGCCACCACGGTCTCGGTGGTGTCGGCGGGGCGCCAGACGTCGAGCCCAGGGATCAGGCGCAGCGCGGCGGCGTGTTCGATCGACTGGTGCGTCGGGCCGTCTTCACCGAGGCCGATGCTGTCGTGCGTGAAGACGTGCACCACGCGCTGCTTCATCAGCGCGGCCATGCGGATGGCGTTGCGGCTGTAGTCGCTGAAGGTGAGGAAGGTGCCGCCGTAGGGCAGGTAGCCGCCGTGCAGCGCCACGCCGTTCATGATCGCGGCCATGCCGAACTCGCGCACGCCGTAGTTGATGTGGCGGCCGCCGTTCGATTCGCCCTTGTCGTCGAAGCGCAGCGCCGGCGTGCTGCTGGTGTTGGTGAGGTTGGAGCCGGTCAGGTCGGCGCTGCCACCGAGCAGCTCGGGCAGGGCCTTGGTGAAGGCTTCGAGCGCGAGCTGGCTGGCCTTGCGGCTGGCGACCGTCTCGGCCTTGGCGTGCGTGGCGGCCAGGGTGTCGGCGACCGTCTGCTTCCAGTTCTTGGGCAGCTCGCCGTCGAGGCGGCGCACGAGGTCGACGGCCAGCTCGGGGTGGGCCTTGGCATAAGCCTCGAAGGCATCGACCCACTTCGTCTCGGCCTGCAGGCCGGCCTGGCGGGCGTCCCACTGCTCGTAGGCCTCTTCGGGCACGACGAAGGGCTCGTGCCCCCAGCCGAGGGCTTCGCGGGTCAGCTTGATCTCGTCGGGGCCGAGCGCTTCGCCATGCGCCTTGGCGGTGCCGGCGCGGTTGGGCGAACCTTTACCGATGGTGGTCTGGCAGCAGATGAGGGTCGGCTTGTCGCTCTTCTTGGCTTGCGCGATGGCCTTGTCGACGGCGTCGACGTCATGGCCGTCGACCTTGGCGATCACGTTCCAGCCATAGGCCTCGAAACGCTTGGGCGTGTTGTCCACGAACCAGGGGGCGACCTTCCCGTCGATCGAGATGCCGTTGTCGTCGTAGAGGGCGATCAGCTTGTTGAGCTTCCACGCGCCGGCGAGGCCGGCGGCTTCGTGGCTGATGCCTTCCATCAGGCAACCGTCACCGAGGAACACGTAGGTGTGGTGGTCGACGATCGCGTGGCCGTCGCGGTTGAATTCCTTCGCCAAGAGCTTCTCGGCGAGTGCCAGGCCCACCGCGTTGGTGAAGCCCTGGCCGAGCGGGCCGGTGGTGGTCTCGACGCCGGGCGTGATGCCGACCTCAGGGTGTCCGGGCGTCTTGCTGTGCAGCTGGCGGAAGTTGCGCAGCTCGCTCATCGGCAGGTCGTAGCCCGAGAGGTGCAGCAGCGAGTAGATGAGCATCGAGCCGTGGCCGTTGCTCAGCACGAAGCGGTCGCGGTCGGCCCAGTGCGGGTTGGCCGGGTTGTGCTTGAGGTGCCGGCCCCACAGCGCGACGGCGATCTCGGCCATGCCCATCGGCGCGCCGGGGTGGCCGGAGTTCGCTTGCTGGACCGCGTCCATCGAGAGGGCACGGATGGCGTTCGCCATCAAGGAAGTGTTGGAGGCGATCGCGGTCATGGGCTCGCTTGGGGTGGTGTGGGGGAAACCCGGCATTTTACGGGGCTCGATAATTGACCCCGATGCACGGCCTGCACCTCACCGCCGATTTACGGGGATGCTCCACGGAGACTCCCGCGTTCACCGACCCGCACGCGCTGCGGCGCCTGTGCCTCGCGGCGGTGGCCGGCGCAGCCTTGCAGCCGGTGGGCGAGCTCTTCCACACCTTCCCCGGCGCGGGCGGCGTGACGGGCGTGGTGCTGCTGGCCGAATCGCACCTCGCCGTGCACACTTGGCCCGAACTCGGCGCGGTGACGCTTGACGTCTACGTGTGCAACTTCGGCGCCGACAACTCCCACAAGGCGCGTGCGCTGCTCGACCGCCTGGTGACCGCATTCGCGCCGCGCCAGGTCGAACACCACACCATCGAACGAGGTGCCAGCTCATGAAAGCCTTGATCCTGGCCGCCGGACGCGGCGAGCGCATGCGCCCACTCACCGACCACACGCCCAAGCCCCTGCTCGAAGTGCAGGGCAAGCCCTTGATCGTGTGGCACCTGGAGGCGCTGGCACGCGATGGCATCCGCGAGGTCGTGATCAACACCGCCTGGCTGGAAGAGCGCATCGTCGACACGCTGGGCGATGGCGCGCGGTATGGCGTGTCGATCCGTTATTCGCTCGAAGGCCGCGACCACGGCGGCGCGCTGGAAACGGCCGGCGGTATCGCCAAGGCGCTACCGCTGCTGACCGATGCCACGACGGATTGTTTCTGGGTCGTCTCGGGCGACGTGTTCCTCCCCGGCTTCCGCTTCGACGCAGCCGTGGCGCAGCGCTTCGCCGAAGGCCCTACCCTCGCCCATCTCTGGCTCGTGCCCAACGCGCCGCACCACCCCGGAGGCGATTTCGGCATCGACGCCCAGGGCCTCGCCTCGCGCACGGCCACGCCGAAGCGCACCTGGGCCAGCGTCGGCCTCTTCCGCGCCGCCATCGTGGACGGCCTGGCCGTGGGCGAGAAGCTCCCGCTGACCCCGCTGCTGCGCGCCGGTGCCGATGCCGGCCGCATCGGCGCCACCGCCTATGACGGCCCCTGGACCGACGTGGGCACCGTGGAGCGGCTCGACGCCCTCAACCACCCGTCCGCGGGCTGAGCACGATGGATTCGTTCGACGGAAAAGTCGCGGTCATCACCGGCGCCGCAAGCGGCATCGGCCTCGGCATGGCGCAAGCCTTCGCCGAAGCGGGCATCCGCGTGGTGCTGAGCGACGTCGAGACCGATGCGCTGGACGGCGCCGCACACGCCCTGCGCGCGGCCGGCGCCGACGTGCACACCGTGGTGGCCGACGTCTCCGACCCCGAGCAGGTGCAGCGCCTTGCGCACGCGGCCCTCAACCGCTGGGGCGGCATCGACATCCTGTGCAACAACGCCGGGGTGGGCGCCGGCACCATGCCCAGCTGGCACAGCACGCTCGACGACTGGCACTGGGTGCTGGGCGTCAACCTCATGGGCGTGGTGCACGGCATCCGCAGCTTCATGCCCATCCTGCTCAAGCAGGGCACGCCGGCACACATCGTCAACACCGCCTCGATGGCCGGCCTGAGCGCGGGTGGCAACCCGGTCTACGGGGCAAGCAAGGCGGGCGTGGTGAGCCTGTCTGAGAGCCTTTACCTCGAATTGCAGCGCAGCCGCTCCAACGTCGACGTCTCGCTGCTGTGCCCGGGCTTCGTCGCCACCCGCATCCTCAGCGCCGAGCGCAACCGGCCGGCCACGCTCGGCGACGCGTCGGCGCCGGCCTCGTCGCCCCTTGCGCAGGCGATGAAGCAGTGGTTCAACGAGCAGGTCGAACAGGGCCTGGACCCGCTCGCCGTGGGCCGGCAGGTGCTGGGCGCGATCCGCGAGCGGCGCTTCTACGTCTTCACGCACCCGGAATGGCTGGGCCAGGTCGAGCACCGCATGCAGAACCTGCTGCAGGGGCGCAACCCGAGCGCATCTCCCTTGCCCGGCATGGAAGAAGCGCTGCGCCGCAGCCGCTGACGACGCTCAGCGCCCGGCGTGCGGGCAGCGGTTGACCTCGACCGACACATGCGCCAGCTCTTCGTGCACCGCCAGGCGCGCGCGGTAGGCGGATGGCTCGAGCGGTGCGTCGGCCACCACGCACACGATGGCGGCGAACTTCTCGCGGCCGACGCGCCACAGGTGCAGGTCGGCCACCTGGGCGTCGCCGTCGGACTCGATCGCCTCGCGCACCTGCTGCGTGAGCGGCAGGTGCATCTCGCGGTCGAGCAGCACCGCCGCCGACTGGCGCATCAGGCCCCAGGCCCACACGCCGATCACCACCGCACCAGCGATGCCCACCACCGGGTCGAGCCAGGTCCAGCCGAGCCACAGCGCCGCCGACAGCGCGCCGATCGCGAACACCGAGGTCAACGCATCCGCCAGCACGTGGGCGTAGGCGGCGCGCAGGTTGAGGTCGGCGTGCTCGTGGTGGTGATGGTCGTGGTCGTGCCCGTGGTCGTGGTGCCCGTGGTGGTCGTGATGGCCGTGCCCGCCCTGCGCCCCGTGCAGCAGCCAGGCCGACGCGAGGTTCACCACCAGGCCGATCACTGCCACCACCAGCGCCGAGTCCGCCTGCAGCGGCTCGGCCCGCCACAGCCGGCCCGCCGATTCGACGACGATGCCCACGCCCACCAGCCCCAGCACCAGCGCACTCGCAAAGCTGCCCAGCACCTCGATCTTCCAGGTGCCGAAGGCGTAGCGCGGGTCTTGGGCATGGCGGCGAGCCAGCCAGTAGGCACCGGCCGTCACCGCGAGCGCGAGCGCGTGGGTGCCCATGTGCCAGCCGTCGGCCAGCAGGGCCATCGAGCCTGTCCACCAGCCGGCGGCGATCTCCACCACCATCGTCAGCAGCGTGATCGCCAGCACCCAGTGCGTGCGGCGCTCGCCCTGGCGATTGCCCGTGTCGAACACATGCGCGTGCTGCCAGGGTTTCAGGTCGTGGGTGTGGGCCATGACGGGTGTACTGCGGAGGTCTCGGTGAAGCATCTTAGCCACGCGGTGTGGCCGCTCGGGCGACCGAATCAACCGTGCGTCGCCCGGGTTTTGACCGCTTTGCGCGCAGGCCTTTCGCCGGGCGGAGGTTCGCGCTACCTTTCAGGCTGTGACCCATGTTCTCGCCCTGCCGTTCCTGCTGGCCATCGCGGTGGCCGGCCACATCCTGCTGAGCCGCGGCGCCAAGGCGCTGGCCTCGGCCGTCTACCCGCTGGCCACCGGCGAGCCGGAAGCGGTGGGCTACGAGCGGCGGGTCTACGGCACCGCCGACCGCGCAATGCTCGAAGTGGTGGCCCTGGTGCTGGCCTCGGGCGTCGTGATGTGGGTGGGCATGACCTGGAAACTCGGCTGGGTCGGCGCTCTCGGCTTCCTGATGCTGCTGGGCGCGGTGGCGCTCGACATGGCGCGCTGGGAGCGGGTCACGGTCAGCGCCAGCTATGTGTGGTTCCAGCGAGGCTTCGGTCACAAGGTGCACCAGGTGGCCATCGAGAACATCCGTGACGTCTCGGTGGTCGAGGCCGATGCCCCGGGCTACACGCTGCGCCACCTCAACCGCAACCGCACCTGCCGGCTCACCATGCGCATGAACGACAAACGCGTGGTGGCCCTGCCCAAGACCGATGCACACGGCGAGGTGGAGGCGGTGGAAGCCCTGGCCAACCACATCCGCTCGCGCCAGCTGCTGGCCGGCGACCGTCAGGCCGTCAAACGCTCGGGCGACGAAGGCAGCGCCGCCGCGGCGCGGGCCGCGCGCGAGCCCACCACGGCCGACCGCGAAATGCTGCGTGAGCTGCGCCGCCTGCGCAAACAGGCCCAGTCGCCCAACCTGCCCCCGGCCGTCAAGCACATTGAAGGCTCCGGCAAGGCGTGACGCGATGAGCGCGGCCGCCTCCGTGCAAGCGAGCCGCACCCCACCCCGTGAACGCCGCGCCGAGTTGGCCCGGCGCCTGAGCGCGGCCGGCGGCGGCATCGCCATCGTGACGACGGCTCCCGAGGTGACCCGCAGCCGCGACACCGAGCACCCGTTCCGCGCCGACAGCTACTTCCACTACCTCACCGGCTTCGACGAGCCGGATGCCACGCTGGTGCTGCAGGCCGACGGCCGCTGCGAGCTCTTCTGCCGCGAAAAGCACGCCGAGCAGGAGGTGTGGACCGGCGTGCGCCTCGGGCCCGACGCGGCGCGCGACACCCTGGGCGTCGACGCCGCGTTTCCCAACGCGCAACTCGACAAGCGCCTGCCCGAGCTGCTCAACCACGCGCCCACGGTGTGGACGATCTTCGGCGGGGGCGGCGCACTGGCGCAGCGCCTGGAGGGCTGGCTGGACGAGGTGCGGGCGCATTCGCACTTCGGCCATGAACCCCCTGCCGCGCACCGCGACCTCGCCGCGCTGCTCGACGAGATGCGCCTCGTCAAGCGCGACGACGAGCTCGCGCTGATGCGCCGTGCCGCCAGCATCTCGGCCGGCGCCCACCTGCGCGCGATGCGCTTCTGTGCCGCACGCTTCCGCGCCGACCCGGCCGGCAGCGTGGCCGAATACGAGATCGAGGCCGAGCTGCTGCACGAATTCCGCCGCCACGGCGCGGCGGGGCCGGCCTACCCCTCCATCGTGGCAGCAGGGCCCAACGCCTGCGTGCTGCACCACAGCGCCGGCCCGGCCCGCCTGCAGGCGGGCGAGCTGTGCCTGATCGACGCAGGCTGCGAGGTCGAGGGCTATGCGAGCGACGTGACGCGCACCTTCCCCGCCAGTGGCCGCTACAGCGCCCCGCAGCGCGAGCTGTACGACATCGTCGTCGCCGCCCAGGAAGCCGCCGCTGCCGCCACGCGGCCGGGCCTGCGCCACCGCGAGGCCCACCACGCCGCGGTGCGTGTGCTGGCCCAGGGCCTGCTCGACACCGGCCTCTTGAGCCACGACCGGCACGGCACGCTCGACGACGTGATCGAACACGCCCGCTACCGACAGTTCTACATGCACGGCACCGGCCACTGGCTCGGGCGCGACGTGCACGACACCGGCGACTACCTCGCCCGCAACGAAGCCCCGTTCGAGCAGCCCGACTACCTGGGCGGCCGTGTGGTCAAGCACCCGTCGCGCAAGCTCGAACCCGGCATGGTGGTGACGCTGGAGCCGGGCCTCTACGTGCGCCCGGCCGAGGGCGTGCCCGAGCGCTACTGGCACCTCGGCATCCGCATCGAAGACGACGCGGTGGTCACCGCAGACGGCTGTGAGCTGATCAGCCGCGGTGTGCCGGTCCAGGCCGATGAGATCGAGGCGCTGATGCGCGGCGCGGCTTAGACAGCGAGACGCTTCCCGACACGCGTGCCGTGGAAGAACGCTTCCTCGAACACCGAATACGCCGACAGATCGCTGTGCGCGAAGTGCACCCGCCCGGCCGGGCGTGACAAGGCCTGCAGGGCCGCGCTGCCGCGCAGGCCCGGCACGGGGATGCTCATCGCATGGCCATAGCGCATGAGGTCGATGCGCTTCACCTTGGCGGGCAGGTCGGGGTGGGCTTTCGCCAGGTCGTCCAGCACCACGCGCGACCAGGCCTCCCAGCCGTCGGAAAGCAGACGGGCGCGGTTGGCGTGCAGCTGCTGCGGGTTGTCACCGCCGAGCGCCCAGTAGCTCGTGAGCACCGTCGGGCCGGGGTGGGGCCGGGTGCTCTGGTGCATGGCGTTCACGTAGCCGAGCGCGGGGCTGCCGTGCAGCACGTTGTCCCAGGCGGGCGGGGCGCCACCGGCGTCGTCGAGCGGGGTGTCGATGTGCAGGTTGGCCACGAGCCAGGGTGCGTGGCGCATCTGCGCCACGGCAGCCGGCAGGGCGGAAGGCGTTGTGGCCAGCAGGCGTTGCGCGATGAAGAGCGGCGCGGCCATCACCACCTGCCTCGCGACCCAACGCTCGGCGCGCTCGGCGGGCGCGTTCCACACGTCGACGGTCACTTCATGGCGGCCCTCGTCCACGCGCAGCGCGATCGAACCCGCATGCAGACGCTCTCGGTGCGGCTGAGCCAGGCGCTCGGTGAGCCAGCCATTCCCCTGCGGCCAGGTGAGCACGCCCTCGCGGGTGTCGGCTTCCGCGTCACCCGGCGCGTGGAACCCATGCCGGCTGGCGAAGTAGTGCAGCCCCGCCCAGGCCGACACCTGCGCGGCCCCGGCGCCATAGTCGTCGCGGCAGCAATAGTCGAGGTAGGTGCGCAGGGCGGCTGCGTCGAAACGATGCTGGTCGAGCCAGTGCGCGAAGCTCTGCGCATCGAGCGCCTGGTGCGCGGCTGTCCACGGGGCGTGCGCGGTCGGCAGGCTGAAGCCGAGCGCAGCGGCTTTCGTCACCGCCTCGGCGAAACGGCGGTATTGCGCGAGCGTGGCCTCGGGTTGATCGTGGACCGGCAGCAAACCTTCCTGCCACTGGCCGCCGATGAAGAGCCGCTCCTGCGGGCTGTGACAGAGGTGGCGCTCGTCGTAGACACGCTTGCCGTGTTCGATGCGGCTCAGGCCGAGCTCTTCCAGCAGCGCCACCACCTCGACATCGGCCTCGCCAGGCACCGGCAGGTAGTGCGCGCCGAGCGGGCAGGCCATGCCGGCGATCCGGTGGCCTCGGCTGTTGCCCCCGGCGCTGTCTTCCAGGTCGAGGAGTTGCACGTCGTCGACCTTGCGCTGCGCCAGCGCCCGTGCACACGCGAGGCCCGCCACACCGGCGCCGACGACGAGTACCTGGGCACGGCGGGTGACGGCAGGCGTGGGCAGCGCGCCGCTCTTCAGGTCGCGCAGGCGGTGGCCGCGGGCGTGCTGCGCGCCGACCCAGCCGCCGTCGTACCGGACTTCCGGTGCACGCCAGCAGCCCGCGACCAGCGGCAAGCCCACCCCCGCCGACAGCAAGGTGCGCCGACGCAGGCTCACGGGTGCACCTTGCCCCATTCCTGCTCGAAGGTCTGCACCAGCACCTGGTTCGACAGGCGGTTCGGCTCGGCCGGCACACGCGCCATGTCGGGCGGGAACTGCAGCAAGCCCGGCAGGCCGTCGACGGTGAGGAAGCGCAGGCCGCTCGGCAGCGCGGTGGGCAGGCGGAAGGGGCGGCGGCTGGCCAGGATGAAGCCCCACTCACCGAAGCTCGGCACATGCGCGTGGTACGGCGTGGTGGTGAGGCCCGCCGCTTCGAGCGTGGCGGCCACTGTCCAGTAGCTCTTGCGTGCGATGAGCGGCGAGGTGGTTTGCACCACCGCATAACCCGAGGCCGAGAGATGCGCGTCGAGCAGCGCATAGAAGCTCGTGGTGTAGAGCTTGCCGAGCGAGAAATTGGTGGGGTCGGGGAAGTCGACCACGATCACGTCGAAGCTGCCGGGGTTTTGCTCGAGCCAGGCAAAGGCATCGGCGTTGACGATCGTGAGCTTGGGCGAACGCAGCGCATCGCCGTTGAGCTCGCGCAGCATCGGTTGCTCGGCGAAGAGCTTCGTCATGTGCGGGTCGAGTTCGACCAGCGTCACCGATTCGACGCTCGGGTGCTTGAGCACCTCGCGCACCGCCATGCCGTCGCCACCGCCCAGCACCAGCACACGCTTGGGCGCACCGTGCGCGGCCATCGCCGGGTGCACCAGGGCCTCGTGGTAGCGGTACTCGTCGCGCGAGTGGAACTGCAAGTTGCCGTTGAGGAAGAGGCGCACCCCGGCGCGCCCCGAGGTGACGACCACACGCTGGTAGCGGCTGGTCTCGCTGTAGACGATGCGGTCGGCGTAGAAGCGGTCTTCGGCCCAGGTGCTGATGCGGTCGGCGTAGGCCATCGCGCCCAGCAGCGCCGCCACCACGCCCACGCAGGCGATCACGTGCGACCCGAGCTGCCGCAGCTCACCGCGAAAGAGCCACAGCGCCCACACCGCGACCGCGGCGTTGAGCAGGCCGAAGAAGGCGCCGGTGCGCACGAGGCCGAGGTGCGGCACGAGCAGCAGCGGAAAAGCGACCGCCACGGCGAGCGCGCCGAGGTAGTCAAAGGTCAGCACCTGCGAGACCAGGTCCTTCAGCGCATAACGCTCGCTGAAGTGGCGCTTCAGGATGCGCATGACGAGCGGGATCTCCAGCCCCACCAGCGTGCCGACCAGCAACACGAGGCCGTACAGCACGAAGCGGAAGCTCATCGAGGGCAGCGCCTGCAACGCAAAGAGCGCCGCCGGCATGAGCCCGCCGATCAGCCCCACCAGCAGCTCGATGCGCAGGAAGTGCGCCACCAGCTGGCGCTCGAAATAGCGCGACAGCCACGAGCCGATGCCCATCGCAAAGAGGTAGCTGCCGATGATGGTGGAGAACTGGAGGACGGAGTCGCCCAGCAGGTAACTCGCGAGCGCCCCCGCCGCGAGTTCGTAGACCAGCCCGCACGCGGCGACGACGAAGACCGACGCCAGCAGCGCCACTTCGGCCGGGCGGATGCGCGCGGCCGGCTCGGTGGTGTTCAACGCACTAGTGGATGGCCGCCGCGACGATCAGGCCGATGGCGATGCACATCGCACCCACCACGATCGCCAACGCCACGTTCTTCTTCTCGACGATCTCGCCCCACAGGTCATACGGGGTGAGCTTGTCGACGATGACGAAGCTGATCCAGAACACGAACACGCCGACCAGCGCGTACAGGATGGACCCGAAGAAGACGCTGGGCTTCAACCATTCGATACCCATCATGGGACTCTCCTTGAGAAATTGAGAAGCAGATGCGGTGACGTCACTTGTGGCCCCCGCCGCTGGAGAAACCACCCCACGACCCACCGCTCGTGCGGTAACCGCTGCTGCGGTTGCTGGCCAGGCAGCTCTGGTATTCCTGCGAGGCTTCGCCGTAGCTGGCGCGCAGCGGCTCGCAGTCGCGCCGGTCGTCGTCGCTGCAGCGGAACATCATCAAGAGCACCACCACGACGAACACCCAGAAGAAGATCTTCGCCAGCAGGCTGGCCGCGTTGCCCGAGGTCGGGCCGGCATCGCGCTTGAGCGCGGCGCTCGTCTCGGGCGCCAGGCGGAAGGCCTTGGCCACGTCGGCCGCATTCAGTGTCTCGCCGGCCGACCAGACCTGCTCGCCTTCGGTCACCTCGAGGTTGAGGCGCTTGCCGCCCGGGCCCTGGTAATCGACGTTGCTCGTGCGCTCGCCGCGCTTGAGCTGCCAGTAGAACTCGCCCAGCACATAGGTGATCCGGCCGGTGTAGCGGTACATCTCGCGGTACTGCGCGCCCTGGTAGCGCACGCCCTGGCCCGAAGGGGCGGGCACGCCGGTGATCGGGGCCGACCAGCTCCAGCCGTCTTCGGCGTCGACGAGGAAGGCGAAACCCTCCTCGCGGTGATAGAGCAGGTACTCGCGCCAGAAGCTTTGCTCGTCTTCGCCTTCTTCGCAACGCTCGACGTAGCCGACCACCTGCCACGCACGGGCTGTCTTGCCGAGCTTGAGCGTGCCCATCCGGCCGAGCGGGATCTGCGGCTCGTCGCCGTTGTCCTGTGCGTAGTGGGCGAGGTCGCCACCGACACCTTTGCCCGCACCGTCGGCCGAGGTGAGGTCGACGACCGCATGGCACTGGTGGCAGACGATCGACTGCGTGGTCGAGAGCTTGATTTCGAGCGAGGTGCCGCAGCTCGGGCACTCGATGCTGCGGGCCTTGAGTGTTTTCTCCGCGCCTTCGGCGAGGCCGGTCATCGCGAGTTCGCTGATCGCGACCGAGCGGCCGATCGACCACTTGGGCGCGCCCGCGTCGCTGTAGTCGAGCGTGCCGACCTCGTCGCGCGTGCTGCGCAGGTCGGCGACCACGAAGCCACGTTCGGTGTTCGGCTTGAAGGGCAGTTCGCCTTGCGCGGCGATCAGCTTGGCGGCCGTGACGGAAGCGACCGTCCACGGCTGGCCCGAAACGACCTGCTGCGCACCGGGGCGCAGCTGTTCGGCCGGCGGGGCGCCGCCACCCAGCTCCGCATCGAATGCGATGACGTAGCGGCCGTTGTCTTCGCTCAGCCAGCCACTGCGGCCGTTGTCGAAGAGCGCATGCCACTCGTTCCAGGTGCCGTCCTTGTAGCGGTACTGCAGGCGGCCCACGAGCGTGAAGCCGCTGCCCTGGTACTTGCCACCCGCGCCTAACTGCAGCGGTGAGTGGTCATCGAAGAGTTCGGCGCTTTCGCCGATCTTGCGCAAAGCCTCGCCCTCGCGGACGAGGGTGCTGCGGCAGAAGCTGCAGACGGCGAAGGCCGACGCGGCCGAGCGGAAGTCGACCGGCGCGCCGCAGTTGGGGCACGCGGCGCGGTAGGCGCGCTGTGGGCTGGGTTCTGTTGCCAAGAGCGGTGCAGGCGCGGGTCGGTCAGACCAGCTTCTTCAGCAGTTCCGCTTTCTTGGCGTCGAACTCTTCCTGCGTGAGGATGCCCTTGCCCTTGAGGTCGGCCAGCTTCTCGATCGTGGCCATCACCTCGTCGGGGCGGATGGCCGCTGCGGCAGCGGCCGCTGCCTGCTGCCCGCCACCTTGCAGGCCGCTGGCCAGCTGCCCCGCGAGCACCTGGCCGAGCGCGACGCCGGCACCAAGGCCCATCGCATCGCCCGCCACGCCACCGCCGCCGGAGCCCGCGCCTTCGGCGAACTTCGGGATCGATTGCGCCGTCTGGTACTGCATGAACTTGCCCATGTCGTTGCCGACCATGCCCATGCCGATCTTCTGGTCGAGGATCTTCTGCAGCTCTTCGGGCAGCGAGACACTTTGCATCGTCACGCCTTCGAGCTTCAGGCCCAGCGCCGCGAACGACGGGGCGGTCGCTTCCTGCAGCGCCTTGGCGAATTCGATCTGGTTGGCCGCGAGGTCGAGGAAGGCCACGCCGCTCGAGGCCACCGCATCCGAGATGTGCTGCAGCATCAGCCCGCGCAGCTGGCCGTCGAGGTCGTTGACGGTGTAGGTGTCACGCGTGCCCGAGATCTCGGTGTGAAAGAGCTTCGGGTCGACGATGCGGTAGCTGTAGTTGCCGAAGGCACGCAGGCGCACGGCGCCGAAGTCCTTGTCGCGGATCGTGACCGGCTGCGTGGTGCCCCAGCGCTGGTCGATCTGCTGGCGGGTGCTGAAGAAGTAGACGTCGCTCTTGAACGGGCTCTGGAAGAGCTTGTCCCAATTCTTGAGGTAGGTGAGCACCGGCAGCGTCTGCGTCGTGAGCTTGTACATGCCGGGGCCGAAGACGTCGGCCACCTTGCCTTCGTTCACGAAGACGGCCATCTGAGACTCGCGCACGGTGAGCGAGCCGCCGTACTGGATTTCGTTGCCAGCCATCGGGTAGCGCCAGGCGAGCACGCCGTCGGCGGACTCCGTCCATTCCAGAACGTCGATGAACTGTTTCTTGATGAAATCCATCAGGCCCATGGTGATCTCCCGTTGAAGAGGCAGACGATCATAGGGGCGAACATGGGCCCGGAAAAAGCAAAAGCGGGCCGAAGCCCGCTTTGCAAGACACACCCGGAATGACGATCAGCTCTGCTGACGGCGGCGCACCGTCGCACCCACGGCCAGCAGGCCCACGGCCAGGAGCGCGTAGGTCCCGGGCTCGGGCACCGGCGCCGCCACGGCGTTCGCGGTGACCATCGCGCCGACATAGCCGACCTGGCCGAACCAGTCGAAGCCATTGCGGCCGGTGACGTCACCCGTCACCACGAACTGATAGACACCGGCGGCGAGGTTGCTGAAGCTGAAGCTCGAGGGCGAGGTGTCGGTCAGCGCGCTGGACAGGCTGCCGCCGGTCAGGCTCAGCGAGCTGATGTCGATGTTGCGCAGCGACGAGAGGTCGAACTCGAAGGTCGCGCCGAAGGAGTCGGCCGCGCCGGTGAGCGTGAAGTTGTAGCAGTCCTCGAAGTGCGTGGTCGACCCGAAGTCGTTGCCAAACACACGCAGCGCCGGAGGGCCCATCACGCCGAGGTTGAATGTCTGGGTGCACGCGGCCGAGGCAGGGGTGCCTGCAACCATTGCCAGCAAGAGCAGAGCCAGCGCCTTGAACTTCATAAACAACCTCCGGGGTGTTTTTGGTGATGTCTGAATACGTATCCGAATGTGCCAGTGCGCATGCCCGCGGTGTTGCAACGCGGCCCCCCGTTCACGGGGCGCGGCGCGTGGGAACGCCCCCCTCGATCAGGTGGAAGAGAACGGTAGATTTTTTCGAAGTGGCCGCGGGGTGTGAAATACCTCTCAGCCGAGGCCGGTTTCCCCGAATTAAGGGCGAACGCACACCGCGCGCGTATGCTGCGGCCCATGTCTGAACTCGCCCCTTCTTTGCGGCTCGCCGTCGTGGGCGCCGGGCCGGTCGGCCTGAGCCTCGCGCTGCACGCCGCACGCGCCTTGCCGCAGGCCCGCGTGAGCCTCTACGACAGCCGCGCCGCCACGCAAGATGTATCGGCCGACCCTCGCACGCTGGCCTTGTCGCTGGGCAGCGTGCAGTTGCTGCAGCGTCTGGGCGCATGGGACGGCGAGCGGGCGCAGGCCATCGCCGAAGTGCATGTGTCGCAGCAGGCGCCTTCGCTCGGCGGGCTGCTGGCCGAGGTGATCGGCGAACCCGAGGTGCGCATCAGCGCCGCCGAAGAGCGGGTGCCGCTGCTGGGCGCGGTGTTGAGCTACGGCGCGATCGTGGCCCCGCTGCAAGCCGCGTGGCTGGCCGCCTGCGAGCGTGAGCCTGGTCGCCTGCAGGCCTGCTTCGGCGCCACGGTGCGCGCCTTGAAGCCCCTGGCCAACAGCGTCGAAGTGGATGCTGGCATCGCCGACAACTTCGATCTGGTGGTGGTGGCCGAAGGTGGCATCTACACGAACGAAGCAGCCAGCTCGGTGGCCAAGCCGGCGAAGCCTCCCCTGCGCCACGACTATGGCCAGCACGCCTGGGTGGGCACGGTGCAGCTCGCCAAGGCCCGCCCCGGCGTCGCCTACGAACGTTTCACGCGCCACGGCCCGGCGGCACTACTGCCGCTGAAAGACGGTCGCGCCGCGCTCGTGTGGTGTGTCAACGCCGAAGACGACCCGGTGCTGGAACTCAACGACACGCAGCGGCTGGCTGTGCTCAACACCCTCTTCCACCCCGAAGTCGGCCCGCTCAGCGCGGTCTCGCCGCTCAAGTGCTTTCAACTCGGGCTGGTCGCCGAACGCACGCTCACGCAGGGCCGCACGGTGCGCATCGGCAATGCCGCGCAAACGCTGCACCCGGTCGCCGGCCAAGGGCTCAACCTCGGGCTGCGCGATGGCTTCGAGCTCGTGCAGGCCTTGGCCCGCTCGAACGACGTCCCAGGCGTGCTGCGCAAGCTGGAATGGCAACGTGCGCCCGACCGCTGGGCCATGATCGCCGCCACCGATTTTCTGGCGCGCAGCTTCACCTGGAAGCTGCCGGGCGCCGGTGCGGCCCGCGGGCTGGGCCTCGCGGCGCTGCAGGTGTTGAAGCCGGTCAAATCGGCGCTCGCGCGCCAGATGATGTACGGCTCGCGCTGAGCAGCGCGCCGGCCGAGCGCCGGGCCGCTCCCAAGCCGGCCGGCATCACCTCGGGGGATCGGCCGCGTACACGCGGCTGAGGGGCCGTCATCAGCACAAGCGCCGGTGTGTCAGCGCCGGCAGCTGCGCACGCACCTCGGCAATGCGCTTCGGGTCGAGCTGCGCCATCGCGACGCCCTCGCCTTCTTCGACCATCGCCAGCACCTCGCCCCACGGGTCGACGATGAGGCTGTGGCCCCAGGTGCGCCGGCCGTTCTCGTGCAGCCCGCCTTGCGCGGCGGCGATCACGTAGCACTGGTTCTCGATCGCGCGGGCCCGCAGCAGCACCTCCCAGTGCGCACGGCCGGTGGTGTGGGTGAAGGCCGATGGCACGGCGATCAGGTCGCACGGTGGCGTCATCAGCGCACGGTAGAGCTCGGGGAATCGCAGGTCGTAGCACACGCTGAGACCGAGGCGCAGCCCACCCACCTCGCAAGCCTGCGGCAGCTGACCCGCCTGCAGCACGCGGCCTTCGTCGTAACTCTCGCGGCCGTTGTCGTAACGGAAGAGGTGGACCTTGTCATAGCGGGCGGCGAGCACCCCCTCGGGGGAATAGACGCAGCTCGCGTTGAACACCCGATCGGCCTGCTCGCTGCGCAAGGGCAAGGTGCCCCCCACGACCCATATGGCATGGCGCCTGGCAGTCTCGGCGAGCATGGCCTGGATCGGCCCCTCGCCTGGCACCTCGGCCAGGGCCAGCTTGTCGCGGTCGTGGTGGCCCATGAAGCAGAAGTACTCCGGCAGCACCACCAGCTGCGCGCCGTCGCGCGCCGCCTGGGCCATCAGGCGGCGGGCGGTCTCGAGGTTGCGTTCCACATCCGGCGTGGCGACCGTTTGCAGCGCAGCAATCCACATGGCGGCTCTCCTGTGTCGGATGTGTGAGAAGGGTCGCACAAGCTTACCGATGCGCCTAAGCCACGCTGCCGCAAGGCGGTTAAGCCTGCGGCAAAATCCGCGCGCCATGGGCACCGAGACCTCCGCCGCCGGCGCAGACCACAGCCGCTTCGTACAGCGGGTGCGCCGCCGTTATGAAGCCGAACTGCCGCTGCTGGCGCCGGGCCTGCCGCTGCGCGCGAGCATCGATGCGCTGATCGACGAACTGCTGGCGCGAGGCCGCGCCCTGCCAAGCGCGCTGCGCGTGGCACGCCACGTGGTCATCGAACGCCTGGCCGTGCTCGATGTCGAGCAGGCCGCGCCGATGACCGACATCACCCGCGCGATGACCGAGTTGGCCGAAGCCACCCTTGACCGCGCGCTGATCCAGGCCTACGCCGACCAGGACGAGCGCCACGGCCCGCCACTCAACGAGCGTGGCGAGCGCATCGACTTCTGGGTCGTCGGCATGGGCAAGCTCGGCGCGCACGAGCTCAACGTCTCGTCCGACGTCGACCTCATCTACGTCTACGAAGAAGACGGCCAGACGAGCGGCCCCAAGGTCATCACCGCGCACGAGTACTTCGCGCAGGTGGCACGCAGCCTCTACACGCTGATCGGCGACACCACCGACGACGGCTTCGTCTTCCGCGTCGACCTCGCACTGCGACCCAACGGCAACTCGGGCCCGCCGGTCGTGAGCCTGTCGATGCTGGAGGAATACTTCCTCGTGCAAGGGCGCGAGTGGGAGCGTTTCGCCTGGCTCAAGAGCCGGGTGATCGCGCCGTCGGCCAGCATCACGAGCGGCCGTGCGAAGCACCTCGCGGCGACCGTCACCCCTTTCGTCTACCGGCGCTACCTCGACTACGGTGTCTTCGACGGCCTGCGGCAGCTGCACCGCAAGGTGCGCGAAGAAGCCCAGCGCCGCGCCGCCGGCCGCCCCGAGCGCGCCAACGACGTGAAGCTCTCGCGCGGTGGCATCCGCGAGATCGAGTTCATCGTGCAGCTGCTGCAGGTGGTGCGTGGCGGCCAGTTCCCCGAGATGCGCACGCGTTCGACGCTGAAAGCCCTCGACAAGCTCGCCGCCGGCGGCCTGATGAAGCCCGAGAGCGCCAAGCGCCTGGCCGAGGCCTATGTCTTCCTGCGCCGAGTGGAGCACCGCATCCAGTTCCTCGACGACCAGCAGACGCATGTCCTGCCCACGTCGGATGCCGACCTCGGCTGGATTGCCCGCAGCATGGGCTTCACCTGCACCGAAGACACCTGCGAGCTGCTGCAGCACCTGGGCGAGACGCGCGAGTTCGTGGCGATGGAGTTCGACGCGCTGCTGCACGACGGCAAGGCGCCGGCCAGCCCCGCGAGCAACGATGGCTGCCGCTCCTGCGGCCTGCCGCCGCAGCCGGTCGACAGCCCCGCCTTCATCGAACGCCTGCCGCCCGCTCTGGCCGACCGTGTGCGCGGCTGGATCGACCACCCGCGCGTGCGCATGCTGCGCGAAGAGAGCAAGCTGCGCCTGTCCAAGCTCGTGATGCGCTCCGCCCAGGCCGTGGCCGACG
The DNA here is from genome assembly GCF_032681285.1 of Piscinibacter gummiphilus. NCBI lineage: Bacteria > Pseudomonadati > Pseudomonadota > Betaproteobacteria > Burkholderiales > Sphaerotilaceae > Rhizobacter > Rhizobacter gummiphilus. Next base: position 378,689 of record NZ_CP136336.1, on the reverse strand, counting down.
GCAGCTGCAGCCAGGAGGCGGCGGGCCGCTTCATCGACTGGCTCGAGCCGCTGCTGCGCCGCGAAAGTTATCTCGCGCTGCTGGTCGAGCGCCCCGAGGTGCAGAACCGCCTGCTGCGCCTGCTCGGCCTCGCACGCTGGCCGGCGCAGTTCCTGATGCGCCACCCCGGCGTGATCGACGAGCTGGCCGACGAGCGCCTGCTGCACGGCCGCTTCGAGCGCGACAGCTACATCGCCGACCTCGAAGCGCGCCACACCGCCTGGAGCCGCTTCAACCAGGCCGACGAAGAATCGCTGCTCGACACGCTGCGCCGCGCGCACCACGCCGAGGTCTTCCGCACCCTGGTGCGCGACGTCGAAGGCCACATCACCGTCGAGCAGGTGGCCGACGACCTCTCGGCGCTGGCCGATGCCACCGTCGAGTGCTGCATCAGCTGGGCCTGGCAGCACCTGAAGCAGCGCCACCGCGACACGCCGCAGTTCGGCGTCATCGCCTACGGCAAGCTCGGTGGAAAGGAACTCGGCTACGGCAGCGACCTCGACCTCGTCTTCATCTTCGACGACACCGCCGAGACCGACAACGACACCGCGGTCGTCGCCTACGGTGCCTTCGTGCGCAAGCTGATCAACTGGCTGACCACGCGCACCGCCGTCGGCGAACTCTTCGACATCGACACGGCGCTGCGGCCCAACGGCAATTCGGGCCTGCTCGTCACCTCGCTCACCTCGTACAAGAACTACCAGGAAGGCCGCGGCAGCAACACCGCCTGGACCTGGGAGCACCAGGCCATCACACGCGCCCGCTATTGCGCCGGCGCGCCCGGCCTGGCGTCACGTTTTGAAGCCGTGCGCCGCGCGGTCATCTGCGCCGAGCGCGACCCGCTGGCGTTGCGCGGCGAAATTCAGGCCATGCGCGAGAAGCTGCGCGCCGCGCGCCCGGTGAAGGAAGGCTTCTTCGACGTGAAGCACAGCCCGGGCGGCATGGTCGACGCCGAGTTCGCCGTGCAGTACCTCGTGCTTGCGCACGGCCGCCAGCACCCGGGCCTGCTCGACAACGTGGGCAACATCGCGCTGCTGCAGCGCGCCGAAGCCTGCGGCCTGCTGCCCGCCGGTGTGGGCAGCGCGGCGGCCGACGCCTACCGCGAGCTGCGCCGCGCGCAGCACCGTGCACGGCTCGACGAGAAGCCCACGCAGGTCGACCCGGCCAGCGCCGCGGCCGAGCGCGATGCCGTGCTCGCGCTGTGGCGCACGGTCTTCGCTTGAACCAACGGCATCGCCCCGGCGTCGCCTGGTGTGCCATGGCGCTGGTGCTGCTCGCCGGCAGCCTGATCGCACAAGGCCCGACAGCGCGGGCGGTGCTCGAGTGGCGCCCCGATGCGATCGTCGACGACCCCTGGCGTGCATGGAGCGCGGCCTTCGTGCACTACAGCCGTCTGCACCTGATCGGCAACCTGACCGGGCTCGCGCTCACGGCCGCGTTCGGCTGGGTCTCGCGCCTGCCCACCTCGGCCACCATCAGCTGGGCCCTGGCCTGGCCACTCACGCACCTCGCCTTCTTCTGGCTCGCGCCCGATCTGCGCCACTACGGTGGACTGTCAGGCGTGGTGCATGCGGGCGTGGCCATCGGCCTCGTGCACCTCTTCATCACCGGCACGCGCGGGCAGCGCCTGATCGCCACCGCCTTGTGCGCCGGCCTCATCGCCAAGATCCTGAGCGAGACCCCCTGGCGTGGCGCCGTGCAGCAGCAAGACGGCTGGGACATCGCCATCGCCCCCATCGCCCACGTGACCGGCGTGCTTGCCGGCACCACCCTCGCACTGGCCGCGCACGCCCTGCGCCGGCTCAACGCGCCACCCCGCCTCTCACCATGACCGACCGCAAGACCCACCTCGACACGCTGGCCGTCGTGTCGCTCATCGGCTGCAGCTTTCTCTGGGGCCTGAACCAGGTCGCCGCCAAGGCAGCGCTCGGCGAAGTGGCGCCGCTGGTGCAGGCCACCGTCCGCTCGCTGGGCGGCGTGGGGCTGGTGATGCTGTGGGCGTGGTGGCGGCGCATCCCGCTCTTCCAGCGCGACGGCACGTTGCCCGGCGGCCTGCTCGCGGGGGCGCTCTTCGCCGCCGAGTTCGCCTGCATCTTCATCGGGCTGCAGTACACGACCGCGTCGCGCATGATCGTGTTCATCTACTTCGCCCCCTTCATCGTCGCTTTGGGCATGCCCTTCATCGCGAAGTCGGAACGGCTGGACTGGGTGCAGACGGCGGGGCTGGTGCTCGCGTTCACGGGCGTGGCGAGCGCCTTCGCCGAAGGCTTCACGCAACCGGCGATCGGCCCGAAGCAGTGGATCGGTGATGCGCTGGGCGTGCTGGCCGCGGCGCTGTGGGCTGCCACGACGCTGTCGATCCGCGCAACGAAGCTGGCGTCCGCATCAGCGGAGAAAACGCTCGCCTATCAGCTCGGTGTGTCGGGCGTGCTGCTCGCGATCGGCACCTGGTGGCTGGGCGAGCCGATGCCACGTTCGCTGTCGATCATGGCCGTTGCCTCGCTCGCCTACCAGACGGTGATCGTCGTGTTCGCCAGCTACCTGCTGTGGTTCTGGCTCATCCGCCACTACCCGGCCACGCGACTCGCGGCCTTCACGCTGCTCACGCCGGTGTTCGGGCTCTTGATGGGCGTGGTGATGCTCAGCGAACCGCTGACGCTGCGCCTGCTTCTCGCACTGGCCGGCGTCGCCGTCGGCATGGTGCTCGTGAACCGGAAGTGAGCTAGCCCCGGATGCGCTTGACCAGCGAGGTGGTCGAGTAGCCGTCGACGAAGGAGATCGCCCGCGCATCGCCACCCCAGCTGCGCACGAGCTGGGTTTCGTCGAGTGTCTCGATGTCGTAGTCGCCGCCCTTCACGTAGAGGTCGGGCTTGACGATCTTCAAGAGCTCGACCGGCGTCTTCTCGTCGAAGAGCGTCACCAGGCTCACGCTTTCGAGAGCGGCCAGCACGCAGGCCCGGTCGGTCTCGGCGTTGAGCGGGCGGTCGGGGCCCTTGCCGAGCAGGCGTGCCGAGGCGTCGCTGTTGAGCCCGAGCACCAGGCAGGCACCGAGCGCACGCGCCTGCGCGAGGTAGGTCACGTGGCCGCGGTGCAGGATGTCGAACACGCCGTTGGTGAAGACCATCGGCCGCGGCAGTTGCGCCAGGCGCGAGGGCAGTTCGCCGCGGGGGCACAGCTTGTCGAAGAAGGTGGCACTCATGGCGCGGGATTGTCACCTGCGAGGCAGCCGCCGTGCGCAGCCCCCACCTAGACTGGCCCGTCGTCACATCAGGACAGGAGACTCCCATGATCACGCTCTGCGGCTCGACCATCTCGAACTACTACAACAAGGTGAAGATGGTGCTGCTCGAAAAAGGCATCCCCTTCGCCGAAGAGATGGTGAAGACCGGCCGCACCGACGACGAGGTGCTGAAGGACAGCCCGCTCGGCAAGGTACCCTTCCTGCGCACGCCGCAAGGCGCGATGTGCGAAAGCCAGGTCATCGCCGACTACCTTGAAGCCGCTTACCCGACGCCCGCACTGGTGCCGGCCGACCCGTGGCAGGCCGCCAAGGTGCGCGAGCTGTGCACCTTCATCGACCTGCACCTTGAGCTCGTGGCACGCGAGCTGCACTACAAGGCCTTCTTCGGTGGCGAGCTGAGCGAAGCCAACCAGGCACGCATCCGCAAGCAGCTCGAGAAGAACATCGCCGGCTTCAAGCGCCTGGCGAAGTTCTCGCCCTACGTGGCCGGCGACACCTTCACGCTCGCCGACTGCGCCGCCTACCCGAGCCTGCCGCTCGTGAGCATGGCCACCAGGGCGGTGTACGGCGAAGACCTCCTGGCCGCCGCCGGCATCGACACCCGCGCGTACACCAAGTTCATTGGCGAGCGCCCGTCGGCGCAGAAGGTGACGGCCGACCGCAAGGCCGACCAGGAAAAGGCCAAGGGCTGAGCCAGAGGCTGAAAACGACAAGGCCCGCGGATGCGGGCCTTGTTCGTTCCGAGCGCTGGCGGTTGATCAGGCCGGCAGCGGACCGCCCTGCGACTTGCCCTTCGCGGCTGCGGCCACCGCGGCCGTCACTTCCTTGCGGAAGCGGTTCAGTTCCTGGACGCTCGCAAAGCTGCGCTCCATCAGCAAGCTCATGTTGTGCAGGATGCGCTCGACGACCTTGGTCTCCCACACGGCGTCGAACTGGATCTGCTTGTCGAGCCACTGCTCCAGCCACTGCGGGTTGGGCAGACGGCTCTGGATGGTGTCGCGCGGGAAGAGCTTCTCGTTCACGTGCAGGTTGGTCGGGTGCAGCGCCTGCGCGGTGCGGCGGGCGCTGGCCATCAGCACGCCCACCTTGGCGAAGGCGGCACGCGCCTCGTCGCCGAACTTCTGCAGCGCGCGCTTCATGTAGCGCAGATACGCACCACCGTGGCGGGCTTCGTCGCGGGCGAGCGTTTCGTAGATGGCCTTGATGACCGGCTCGGTGTGCCACTCGGCGGCTCGGCGGTACCAGTGGTTCAGGCGGATCTCGCCGCAGAAGTGCAGCATCAGCGTCTCGAGCGCCGGGGCCGGGTCGAACTCGAAGCGCACTTCATGCAGCTCCTGCTCGGTGGGCACGAGGTCGGGGCGGAAGCGGCGCAGGTACTCCATCAGCACCAGCGAATGCTTCTGCTCTTCGAAGAACCACACGCTCATGAAGGCCGAGAAGTCGCTGTCATCGCGGTTGTCGCGCAGGAACATCTCGGTCGCGGGCAACGCCGACCACTCGGTGATCGCGTTCATCTTGATGGTCTGGGCTTGCTCTTCGCTGAGCTGGCTGCCATCGAACTGATCCCAAGGGATGTCCGTGTCCATGTTCCAGCGCACGGCTTCGAGCTGCTTGAAAAGTTCGGGGTAAAGCATGATCAGCTTTCAAAGGTAGACCCCGCATTTTACGGGGGTCGGATGTGACAGGCGTGTGCACGCGCCACCATCCCGGGCGCGCATCCGGACTTTCGGCGCGTGCGTAAGCGCCAGGAAGGGCGCAGCATTGCGCTCTCTAGTTTCTGTGGAGGACCCACCATGCCCGTTCGACACCTGCTGTTCGTCTGCCTCGCCCTCGTGGCCGGCGCCTCCCAGGCGGCGGAGTGCCCGCCTCTGCTCAAGCGCGAGGTGCCGCGCCTGCAGGACGAGAAACCCCAAAACCTGTGCCAGTACGCCGGCAAGGTCGTGGTGATCGTCAACACCGCGAGCTTTTGCGGCTTCACCGGCCAGTACAAGGGGCTGGAGGCGCTGCACAGCAAGTACAAGGACCGCGGCCTCGTGGTGCTGGGCTTCCCGTCCAACGACTTCTCGCAGGAGCCGGGCGACAACAAGACCATCGCCGAGTTCTGCGAGAACACCTACGGCGTCAAGTTCCCGATGTTCGTGAAGACGCGCGTGGCGGCGGCCGCCGGTCCACAGCGCCATCCGCTCTACGCCGAGCTGCAGCAGATCACCGGCGAAGCGCCCCGCTGGAACTTCCATAAGTATGTGGTCGCTCGCGACGGACGCAGCGTCCACAGTTTCGGCAGCACCACGTCACCCGACAGCAGCGTCTTCGTCAGCACGGTCGAGAAACTGCTTGATGCAAAATGAAGACTGATGAGTTATATTTCATACCACTCAGTTCACAACGGAGTGGGCCATGGCCGACGCCAACATCAGATTCAGGGAACTTCGACCTGGGGAGTGCTTCAAACCCCAGGCCGGCGCACACTGTGGGCCGGTAGCGACCAGTTCTATGCTGCACAGCCAGCCGGTTGATCCGGTTGGAATCCCGGGGCGGTTTTCCTCCTCCCTCCTCCCTCCCTTGTTCCCCCCGGGGCGCTGTGCAGCAATCTTTATTTCGCGGCCCGCACGTTCCGGCGCGCCGCACGCCCCTCACAGCCTGACGCGGGCGGTGGCATGAGCCGCCGCGTCGCTGTCATCGGCTCGGGCATCTCGGGTCTGGCCACCGCGTACTCGCTGGCCGACGACACCCACGTCACGCTGTTCGAGGCCGGCTCTTATTTCGGGGGCCACACCAACACCGTCGATCTCACGCTCGATGGGGTGACGCACGGTGTCGACACCGGCTTCCTCGTTTTCAACGAGCGCACCTATCCCCAGCTGATCCGCCTCTTCGGTGAACTCGGGGTGGCCACGGTCCCGTCGGACATGTCGTTTTCCGTGCAGGTGCCCGACCTCGGCCTGGAATGGAGCGGCAGCGACCTCAACACCGTCTTCGCGCAGCGCCGCAACCTCCTGAGGCCGGCTTTCCTCGGCATGCTGCGCGACATCCTGCGCTTCAACCGGCTCACCACCACGCTCGCCGTGCGCGGCGATGACGCCCAACTGCAGCAGCCCATCGGCGAGTTCCTCGCCGAACACCGTTTCTCGGCCGCGTTCCGCGACTGGTACTTCCTGCCCATGATCGGCTGCATCTGGTCATGCCCGACCGACCAGATGTTGCGTTTCCCGATCGCGACCATGATCCGCTTCTGCCACAACCACGGGCTGCTGCAGGTCGCGAACCGGCCGCGCTGGTTCACCGTCACGGGCGGTGCCCGCGAATACGTGCGCAAGATGCTGCCGCGCATCGCCGACCGGCGTCTCAACACCCCCGTGCGCAGCGTGCGCCGCACCCCGCAGGGGGCGACCGTCGTCACCGACCACGGCAGCGAGCGCTTCGACGAAGTGGTGCTCGCCTGCCACAGCGACCAGTCGCTTGCGCTGCTGGCCGACGCCACGCCCGACGAGCGCGCCGTGCTCGGCGCCGTCCGCTACCACCGCAACCGCGCCGTGCTGCACACCGACACCTCGGTGCTGCCCCAACGCCCGCTCGCCTGGGCAGCGTGGAACTACGAGCGCGCCACCGACGCCCCGCGCGAAGAAGCCGCGGTCTGCCTGCACTACCTGCTCAACAAGCTGCAGCCGCTGCCCTTCCAGCAGCCGGTGCTGGTGTCGCTGAACCCGGTGCGTGAGCCCGACGCGGCCAGCGTGCACGCCGAGATCGACTACGCCCACCCGGTGTTCGACCGCGCCGCGATTGCAGCGCAGGCGAAGGTGCCAGCCCTGCAAGGCCAGCAACACACCTGGTTCTGCGGCGCGTGGACACGCTACGGCTTCCACGAAGACGGCCTGATGTCGGCGCAGGCGGTGGTCAACGGCATGCGGCGCCGCTGGGTCGGCGAATCGCTGCCTGTGCGCTTGCACGAGCCGGCGCGCGAGGCCGCATGAGCACCGCCGCTCCGATGATCGGCTCCGGCCAGGTGCGCCACACGCGCCTGCGCCCGGTGGTGAACGACTTCAGCTACCGCACCTACTTCCTCATGCTGCCGATGCGCAGCCTGCGCGCGCAGGCGTCGACGCAGCTCAGGCGCAACCGCTTCGGCCTCATCAGCTTCCACGACCGCGACCATGGCGACGGCCGCAACGACAGCCTCGCCTGGGTCGACGACCTGTTGACGAGCGAAGGCATCACCGACGCCGACGGCGAGGTCTGGCTGCACTGCTACCCGCGCGTGCTCGGCCACACCTTCAAGCCGGTGAGCTTCTGGTACTGCCACCGCCGCGACGACTCGCTCGCCGCCATCGTGGTCGAGGTCAACAACACCTTCGGCGAACGCCACTGCTACCTGCTGCGCGGCGAGCACCTCGCCTTCGGGCAGGAACTGCAGGCCGACAAGGTTTTCCACGTTTCGCCTTTTTGCAGCGTCAGCGGCCGCTACCGCTTTCGCTTCCTGCGCACCGCACTGCATCCACAGGCGGACGGCGCGCGTAAGGACGCACAAAGAACGGTGGTTCGGATCGACCACGACGACGAGCAGGGCCCGCTGCTGAAGACCAGCGTGGCGGGCCGGCTGGAGCCGCTGACCCGGTCTTCGGCGCTGCGCGCCTTCTTCGGCATGCCGCTGATGACGGTCTTCGTCGTCGCGCGCATCCATTGGCAGGCGCTCAAGTTGTGGACCCGGCACGTGCCGTTCTTTCGCAAGCCCGAGCCGCCTCGGGCCTTCATCACCCGCTGAGCGCCCCTGCGAGAGACCCAGACGATGAACACCACCACCCACGCCTCCCTCAACCCGCTGCAGCGGTCGTTGCCCGACAGCGCCCCGGCCACCGCACGCGCTGTCTTCCGCCTGCTGGCCCAGTTGCGCCACGGCAGCCTCGACGTGCAGTTGCCTGACGGCACGCAACTCCATTTCGGCCAGACCCAAGGTCTGCGCGCCGCCATTCGCCTGCGCAACTGGAACGTCTGCGGCGCCGCACTCAAGTCGGGCGACATCGGTTTCGCCGAGACCTTCATCGCCGGCGACTGGACGACGCCCGACCTCACCACGCTGCTCAAGCTCTTCATCGCCAACCGCGACGAGATCGAGCAGGTGGTCTACGGCAGCTGGTGCGGTTCGCTGCTCTACCGCGTGCGGCACCTCTTCAACCGCAACTCGCGCACCGGCAGCAAGAAGAACATCCACGCCCACTACGACCTGGGCAACGACTTCTATCGCCTCTGGCTCGACCCGACGATGAACTACTCGAGCGCCTGGTTCGAGGGCGATGCGAGCGGTGACCTCGTCGGCGCGCAATGGGCCAAGGTGCGGCGCGCCCTGCGTGAATGCGATGTGAAGGCCGGCGACCGCGTGCTCGAGATCGGCTGCGGCTGGGGTGCACTCGCGGAAAGCGCGGCGCGTGATTTCAACGCCAGCGTGACCGGCGTGACGCTCTCCAGCGAACAACTCGCCTGGGGCCAGCAGCGCCTGCGCGACGCCGGCCTCGCGGGCGAGCTGCGCTTCCAGGACTACCGCGACATCACCGACGGCCCCTTCGATGCCATCTGCTCGATCGAGATGTTCGAAGCCGTCGGCCGCGAATACTGGAGCGGCTACTTCGACACGCTCAAGCGCAACCTCAAGCCCGGCGGCAAGGCCTGCATCCAGAGCATCACGATCCGCGACGACCTCTTCGAGCGCTACGTGAAGTCGACCGACTTCATCCAGCAGTACATCTTCCCCGGCGGCCTGCTGCCGAGCCCGAGCGCCTTCCGCGAAGCCGCAGCGAAAGCCGGCCTGCGTGTGGTGAATGAGCTCTCATTCGGCGCCGACTACGCCGAGACGCTCAAGCGCTGGCGCGAGCGTTTCCTCGCCGAAGAAACCAAGGTGCGCCGCCTCGGCTTCGACACCCGCTTCATGCGCATCTGGGAGTTCTACCTCGGCTACTGCGAGGCCGCGTTCGCCACCGGCAACACCGGCGTCATGCAGTTCACCCTGCAGCGCGACTGACCATGCTCGCGCGCCGCCCGCTCCTCGCCGCCTTGCTGGCCCTACCCTGGGCGGCACAGTCGCGGCCGGTCGAGCTGAGCGCCGAGCTGCCGGGCGCCAAGCTGCAGGGCCAGGGCCTGCTGCGCTTCTTCGGCCTGCGTGTCTACGACGCCCGCCTGTGGGTGACCGAGGGCTTCAAGCCCGACGACTACGCCCTGCACCCGGTGGCGCTCGAACTCGAATACGCGCGTGAACTCGTCGGCAAGCTGATCGCCGAACGGTCGCTGGTCGAAATGCGCAAGGTCGGCGAGGTGCCTGCCGACAAGGGCAACGCCTGGCTCGCCGCGATGGAGCAGGCCTTTCCCGACGTGAAGGCCGGCGACCGCATCACCGGCCTCTACCGGCCCGGCGAAGGCATTCGCTTCTTCGTCAACGGCAAGGCCGGGCGCGAGGTGCGCGATGCCGCGTTCGCGCGGCTCTTCATCGGCATCTGGCTGTCGCCCCGCAGCTCCGAACCGGCGCTGCGGCGGTCCTTGCTGGGCCTGGCATGAGCGCCCTCGCTTCATCGTCGTCAGCGTCCTCGTCGCCGCCGGCGCGGGGTTGGCAGGGCCTGCGCTACGGCGCGCCCGGCTTCCCGCTGGCCTTCGTCGCGCTGCCGCTCTACGTCACCCTACCCAACCACTACGCCGCCGAGTTCGGCGTGCCACTCGCCGCGCTCGGCGCCGTGTTGCTCGCCGCCCGCCTGCTCGACGCGTTCGTCGACCCGTGGATCGGCCGCTGGGCCGATGCGCTGCTCGACCGCTCGGCCCGCGCCGCCTGGCTCGCGATGGCCGGCGCCGCCGTGGTGCTGGCCCTCGGCTTTCGCGGGCTCTTCTTTCCCGCGGTGTCGGCGAGCACCACGTCGCTGCTCGTGTGGTGCGGGGGGCTGCTCGTCGTCACCTACCTCGCCTACAGCGTGATCAGCGTCATCCACCAGGCCTGGGGCGCGCGGCTGGGCGGCAACGAACAGGAGCGCGCGGGGGTCGTCGCCTGGCGCGAAGGCCTCGCGCTGTGCGGCGTGTTGGTGGCCAGCGTGCTGCCGTCGACGGCCGGCCTGCAGGTGAGCACGCTGGTGTTTGCCATCGTGCTGTGCCTCGCACTGGCGCTCATGCGGCAGGCGCCCGCACCGCGCCGGCTGGCGGTGTGGCCCACGCACTCGCTCGCCCTGCCGTTCGGCACCCCGGCGTTTCGCCGCCTGCTCGCCGTCTACCTGCTCAACGGCATCGCGAGTGCGGTGCCCGCCACGCTGGTGCTCTTCTTCATCCGAGACCGCCTGCAGGCACCAGCCTACGAGCCGCTCTTCCTTGCCAGCTACTTCGCCGCGGCGGCCGTGTCGGTGCCGCTGTGGGTGCGGCTCGTGGCGCGCCTAGGCCTGGCGCGCAGCTGGCTCGTGGGCATGGGGCTGTCGGTGCTGGTGTTCGCCTGGGCGGCCGTGCTGTCGGCCGGTGACGTCGCCGCCTACACCGCCATCTGCGTGCTGAGCGGTATCGCGCTGGGCGCCGACCTCGCCCTGCCGGCTGCGCTGCTGGCCGGCGTCGTGCAGCGCGCAGGGCATGCGGGCCGCGCCGAAGGGGCGTACTTCGGCTGGTGGAACTTCGCGACCAAGCTCAACCTCGCGCTCGCCGCGGGCATCGCCCTGCCGGTGCTCCAGGCCTTCGGTTATGCGCCCGGCACGAAGGGTGCCGACGCCTTGCAGGCCCTCACCCTCGCGTACTGCGTCTTGCCGTGCGTGCTCAAGCTCATTGCCGCAGCGCTGCTGTGGCGTCACCGGGAACTTCAATGAAAAGACTCGCCCTCACCCTCGCTTGCGCACTCGCCCTCACCGGGTGCGCATCGCCAACGCCGCAAGACTACGCCGCGGAGAAACCCACGCTCGACCTGCAGCGCTATTTCAATGGCGACGTGGTCGCCCACGGCATCTTCAGCGACCGCTCCGGCAAGGTCGTGCGCCGCTTCACCGTGCTGATGAAGTGCCAATGGGTGGGCAACGAAGGCACGCTCGACGAGGCCTTCACCTACAGCGACGGCAAGACCGACCGCCGCATCTGGCGCCTGAAGAAGCTCGACGGCGGGCGCTACACCGGCACGGCCGACGACGTGGTCGGCACGGCCAACGGCCAGGTGGCCGGCAACGCCTTCCAGTGGAACTACACGCTGAAGCTGCCGGTGGACGGCAAGGTCTACGAGGTGCAGTTCGACGACTGGATGTACCTGATGGACGAGCGTGTGATGCTCAACCGCGCGGTGATGAGCAAGTTCGGCATCCGCCTCGGCGAAGTCACGCTCGCGTTCCAGAAGGCCCACTGACATGCCACTCAACCCTCGCATCACCGACTGGAACGGCCAGGTGGTCTGGCTCGTCGGCGCCTCGACCGGCATCGGCCGCGCCACCGCCGCCGCACTGCATGCCCGCGGCGCACAGGTCATCGTGTCGGCCCGCAACGAGGGCGCGCTCAAGGCCTTCGAGAAGAGCCACCCCGGCAGCGTGGGGCTGCCGCTGGACGTGACGGACCGCGATGCGGTGTCACGCGCGGCGCAGCAGCTGGTGCTGCACCACGGCCGCATCGACCTCGCGCTCTACTGCGCCGGCTACTACAAGGCGCTGCGGGCCACGCAGTTCGACCTCGACGAAGCGGTGCGCCACCAGCAGGTCAACTACATCGGCGCCCTGCACCTGCTCGATGCGGTGCTGCCGGTGCTGCTGCAGCAAAAGAGCGGGCACCTGAGCCTCGTCTCCAGCGTGGCCGGCTACCGCGGACTGCCCAATTCGCTCGCGTATGGGCCGACCAAAGCGGCCCTCATCAATCTCGCCCAGACGCTCTATCTCGACCTGGAGCCGCTGGGCATCGGAGCGTCGGTCATCAACCCCGGGTTTGTCGAAACGCCGCTCACCGCGCAGAACGAATTCGCGATGCCGGCCTTGCTCACACCCGAGCAGGCGGCCGAAGAGATCCTGAAGGGCTGGGCGCAAGGGCGCTTCGAGATCCATTTCCCCAAGCGCTTCACCTTGTGCCTGAAGGCATTGACGCACGTGAGCGACGCGCTCTACTTCCGCGCCATCCGATGGAGCACGGGCCTGTGACGCAGAAGACGGCCGATCCGCGTGTCGCACGCATCGTCGAGCTTTTCGAGCACTTCACGCGCGACGACGTGGCGCGGCTCGGCGAGTTCTATGCGGCAAAGGCGCACTTCAAGGACCCGTTCAACGACGTGCGCGGCCTGTCGGCGGTCCAGCAGGTCTTCCGCCACATGTTCGACGCGCTCGACGAGCCGCGCTTCGTGGTGCGCGACGTCATCGTGCAAGGCGATCAGTGTTTCCTGAGCTGGGACTTTCTCTTCCGCTTCAAGCGCTACCGCGAGGGCCTGCAGACGGTGCACGGCGGCTCGCAGCTGCAGCTCGACGCGATCGGACTCATCCTGCACCACCGCGACTACTGGGACGCTGCCGAAGAGCTGTACGAGAAGCTGCCGCTGGTGGGCAGCCTGATGCGCTGGCTGAAGAAGCGCGCGTCAGGCTGAAGCGCCGGCCCGCATCGCCAGCAGGTAGCCGATGCCCATGAAGCGGTGCAGGCGGAAGCGCTGCGTCAGCGGGTTGTAGCCGAGGCCGCGCTGCTCGTGCAGCGACAAGCCGGCACGTGTGGCCATGCCCCGCAGTTCGGCCGGCCTGATGAGGCGCGAGTAGGTGTGGGTGCCTCGCGGCAAGAGGCGCAGCACCCGCTCCGCACCGACGATCGCCACGAGGTAGCTCAACGGGTTGCGGTTGATGGTGGAGAAGAACACCCAGCCGCCCGGCCTGGCCAGGCGTGCGCAGGCTGCCACCACGGCGGCGGGGTCGGGCACGTGCTCCAGCATCTCCATGCAGGTGACCACGTCGTAGCGGCCGGCGTGATGCTGCGCCCAGTCTTCGGCGCTGCTGTCGGCGTAGGCGACGTTCGCTTCGCCCACCCGCTCGGCATGGGCGCGCGCGATGCGCAAGGGCATCGCGGCCATGTCGATGCCATCCACCCGGGCGCCACGCCGGGCCATGCTTTCCGCGAGGATGCCGCCGCCGCAGCCGACGTCGAGCACCTGCTTGCCGCGAAGGCCAGCCAGGGCATCGATCCAGTCGAGGCGATGCGGGTTGATGCGGTGCAGGGGGCGGAATTCGGAGTCTTCGTCCCACCAGCGCTCGGCCAGGGCGTTGAAACGGGCGAGTTCCGCGGGGTCGGCGTTGAGTGTGCTCATGGCTCCCTCCTTGTGGCGAAGACGGTATGTCACCAATGGCCGCGCCGGCGATTCCAGCGATAGAGGCCGCGGGCGAAGGCGTTGTAGAGCGGCCGGCCGAGCCAGCGCAGGCGGCGCGCCAGCGCACCCAGCCAGCGTTGGCCGGGCGACTGCGACCAGAGTGCGGCCAGCGCATCGGCGCCGATGTGCATGTGCCCGTCCGCGGCGCGGACATGCAGGCGCTCGCGCACTTGCTCCAGATCGAGGCCCAGCGCCTGGGCGGATTGCGGGTTCTGGTGCACGTCGACCCAGTGCACGTTGCAGCCTTGCATGCGCTCGCGCTGCGATCGGATGCCGGCGTCACACACCGGGCAGGCGCTGTTGTAGTAGACGGTGGCCGCGGCATCGGGTGCCGGCTCTGCGGTGGCAGGGGGAACGGGCGTCTGGCGAGTGGAGTGGGTCGCTTCCATGGCGCCCATCATAAAGCGTTAATTAGCTAACTGCCTAATTAAATAATCAACTAGCAGCGCTATCATCTGCCGCCATGGACAAAGTGTTCGAAGCCCTGGCGTCCACGCCGCGCCGCAAGATCCTCGCGTACCTCGCCGAGACGGAGTTGTCCGCCGGCGAGATCGCTTCGCGCTTCGACATGACGAAGCCCTCGCTGTCCAAGCACCTGAAGATCCTGGAGTCGGCCGGGCTCGTGACCGGCGAGAAGCGCGGGCAGTTCGTGTTTTACCGACTGCAGGGCGACAACCTCGCCAGCACGCTGGCGTCGTTCATGCAGGTGGTGTGCCCGGTGTCGCGGGGGCTCAAGAAGGAAAGCAAGGCGCTCGCGGCTTCGAAGAAGAAGCCGGCGCGCTGACTACTTGAAGCTCACCGACACCGGCTTGGCATCGGGCAGTCCGATGTAGGTGACGGTGGCGCCCGCGCCGGCCTTGGGCGGCAGCAGCGGCGAGAAGGAGCCGAGGCTGATCAGGTCACCCGGCTTCATGGCCTTGCCCTCTTTGGCCAGCGCCTCGGCCAGCCACACGACGGCGTTGAGCGGGTGGCCGAGGATGTCGCTGCCCTTGCCGCGTGCCAGCTCGGCACCGCTCGCGTCGCTCAGCACCACCGTCATGTCGCGCAGCGCATCGAGCATCGCAAAACGCTCGGCCCGATACAGCGGAATCGCGACCGGCGTGCCCGTCACGCCGAGCCGTGCGCCGACGTTGATCGCGCTGATCGCCGGGCCGTTGAGCTTGGGCGGCGCCTGCACCATGAGGTCGGGCAGCTCGATGAAGGGTATGAGCTGGTCGATGGCCGCCAGCACGTCTTCCGGGGTCTTGGCATCGTTGACCGCGGCGCTCTTCACACGCACCAGCAGGTCGGCCTCGTACAGCGGCCGCGCCCCGAAGCCTGCTTCGACAGTGCTGCCATTGGGCAGCAGCATGCCCTGGTAGAGCACGCCCCACACCGGGCGGTCGTAGTTGAAGCGCTTCTGCACCGCCGGGTTGGTGAGGCCGGCCTTGTAGCCGACCACCGTGCCGTAGCGCTTGGCGAGCGCCGCGTTGACCTTGGCGCGGCTGCAAGCGCCGTCGGCCTCGTTGAGACCCTCCGGGTTGGCGGCAGGTGTCTTGGCGACGAAGGCGTCGACGAGGGCCGCAGCCTGGGCATCGCTCAGGCACTCGGCCTGCGACGCCGCGGCGGCGGCAACAAGAACCAGGGCAACGACGAAACGCAGAACGGTCATGGCGAGCTCTCCTCCGGATGTGGTCACACCTTACTTGAGCCAGCCCTTGCGGTTGAAGTACCAGAAGGGCGACACGATGCTGACGATCATCAGGCCGATGGCGAACGGATAGCCGAAACGCCAGGTCAGCTCGGGCATGGCCTGGAAGTTCATGCCGTAGATGCTCGCGATCAGCGTCGGCGGCAGCAAGGCCACGCTCGCCACCGAGAAGATCTTGATGATCTTGTTCTGGTTGATGTTGATGAAGCCGACGGTGGCGTCCATCAGGAAGTTGATCTTGTCGAAGAGGAAGGCGGTGTGCGAGTCGAGCGAGTCGATGTCGCGCAGGATCTGGCGGGCCTCCTCGAACTGCTCCGCATTGAGCATGCGGCTGCGCATCATGAAGCTCAAGGCACGGCGCGTGTCCATCACGTTGCGGCGGATGCGGCCGTTCAAGTCTTCCTCTTTGGCGATGGCGGCGAGCGCCTGGCCGGCGGCCTGGTCGTTGACCTCTTCCTTCAGCACACGCGCGCTGACTTTTTCGAGGTTGTCGTAGATGCCTTCGAGTGCATCGGCGCTGTACTCGGCGTCGGCGTCGTAGAGCTTGAGCAGCACGTCCTTCGCGTCTTCGATCAGCGCGGGGATGCGGCGCGCGCGCAGGCGCAGCAGGCGGAAGACGGGCAGGTCTTCGCCGTGGATCGAGAACAGCACCTTGTTGTGCAGGATGAAGGCGACCCGCACGTTGCGGCGGGTATCGTCATCGTCGATCAGGAAGTCCGAGCGGATGTGCAGCTCGCCGTTGTCTTCCTCATAGAAGCGGGCCGATTCCTCCAGGTCGTCGTCGACCACGTCTTCGGGGATGGTCACGCCGAAACGTTCGGCGATCCAGGTCTTCTCTTCGGGGGTGGGGGCTTCCAGGTCGACCCACACCGGGCGCACGTTGGCGAGTGCGCCGGGGTTTTCGATTTCTTCCTGGAACAGCCGGCCATTGGCCAGCGTAAAGACGTTGAGCATGCGGGCTCCGACAGGTCCGCACGGGCTGCATGGGGCGCCGTGGGGTGGTGGCCAATAAAGGGAGAGGGGCTAACGCGGGGAACCGTCTCACCCAGGGCCACGGGCGCTTCACCGAGGGGTGGGCACCTGTCGAGCGTCAGAGCGGACGGTCACCGAGGGTGACTGCTGTCCATATGCGGGGGTCGCACTCCGTGTACGAAAACGGCGGATTATCACACCCGTTCTGCACGGTCATCAAGCCGAGTCAACCCGCGAAAGCCCGTCGAAAAACGCTGCTTCCGTGATGGAAAAGACAGCGGCTTGATCCGACGCAGGAATGCGCGCGAACAAGCCTGCGAACGTCGTTGTCACCCGCTTGTCACTCTCCGGTTTCGGGCGCACACTGGTCTCGACCACTGCGATTTCCGCCCCCTCTTCCCCGCCTCCCCCTCCTCTCTCTCTTCCTTCCCCGCTTTTCCCACCCGCCTTGCGAAAGGAGTCCCCGATGAATTTGACGATCAGCGGCCATCACCTCGATGTGAGCCCAGCCCTGCGTGAGTACGTGCTTACGAAATTGGACCGGATCACGCGTCACTTCGATCAAGTCGTGGACATCAACGTGCTGCTGTCGGTAGAGAAGCTGAAGGAGAAGGAACGAAGGCAGAAGGCCGAGGTCACGCTGCACGTGAAGGGCAAGGACATCTTCGTCGAGCACTCGCACGAAGACCTCTACGCCGCGATCGACCAGCTGATGGACAAGCTCGACCGCCAGGTCATGCGGCACAAGGACAAGCTGCAGGACCACCACCACCTCGCGCCCAAGCGCATGGATGCCACGCTCTGAGGCAACGCCTCTTTCCAGTGCATGAAAGCGGCCCACGGGCCGCTTTTTCGTGCGCGCTCCGTTTTCGCACGTTCACCACACACAGGGGCCCGGTGAGCAGCACTCGTTGCTGCTGCGCAGCAGCGAGTGCACAATTCCTCGCATTGCCGATGCACGAGCGTGCGCAAGGAAAGGGCCCGGTTCTATGATCGGTCACCCTGGTCGCCCGTGGAACCAGGCGCCTCTTGCGAGGCTCGAACGTGACCTGCGATGAACCGACTGTCCGCCATCCTGCCGCTCGCCAACGTACTCGTTGACGTAGAGGCCACCAGCAAGAAGCGCGCGTTCGAGCACGCCGGTCTGCTGTTCGAAAACCAGCACTCCATCGCGCGTGCCACGGTCACCGACAACCTGTTTGCGCGCGAGCGGCTCGGCTCCACCGGCCTCGGCCATGGCGTGGCCATCCCCCACGGCCGCATCAAGGGTTTGAAGAATCCGCTGGCTGCGGTGGTGCGCGTCCAGCAGCCGATTCCCTTCGACGCACCGGACGACGAGCCGGTGAGCCTCCTGATCTTCCTGCTGGTGCCCGAAGCGGCCACCCAGCGCCACCTCGAGATCCTGTCCGAGATCGCCGAGATGCTGAGCGATCGCGAGTTGCGCGAGCGTCTCAAGACCGAGCACACGGCAGCGAAGGTGCATGAGCTGATCTCCAACTGGGAACCGTTGAAGTCGGTCGCCTGAGCGGCCAGCTCGCCACTCGGTTTATCCTCGCCGCGTGAAGCCCTCAGTCATCAGCGCGGAAGCGCTGTTCGAAGAACACCGGCCGGCCCTGCGTTGGGAATGGGTTGCCGGCCATGCCCACCCCGAGCGTCGCTTCGACGAAGCCGCTGTGCGCAATGCGCAATCGGCGGCCGACCTGGTGGGCTACCTCAACTACATCCACCCCTACCGGGTGCAGATCGTCGGCCGGCGTGAGGTCGCCTACCTGCAGGACTCGTCTCCCGAAGACCAGGAACGCCGCATCCAGCGCATCGTGACGCTGGAGCCGCCGGTGGTCATCGTGGCCGACAACCAGACGCCACCCGACAAGCTGGTGGCGCTGTGCGACCGCGCCGACATCCCGCTCTTCGTCACCGACGGCTCGGCCGGCCACGTGATCGACGTGGTGCGCGGCTACCTGGCGCAGCTGTTCGCAGAGCGCACGACGCGGCATGGGGTCTTCATGGACATCCTGGGCGTGGGCGTCCTGCTGACCGGCGAATCGGGCCTCGGCAAGAGCGAACTCGGCCTGGAACTGATCTCGCGCGGCCACGGCCTGGTGGCCGACGATGCCGTCGACCTCTACCGCATCTCGCAGACCGCCATCGAAGGCCGCTGCCCCGAGCTGCTGATGAACCTGCTCGAAGTGCGCGGCATCGGCCTGCTCGACATCAAGTCGATCTTTGGCGAGACCGCGGTGCGCCGCAAGATGCGCTTGAAGCTCATCGTGCACCTGGTGCGCAAGGAGACGCTGGAGCGCGACTTCGAACGCCTGCCCTACGAGCCGCTGAACGAAGACGTGCTCAGCGTCCCGATCCGCAAGGTGGTGATCGCGGTGGACGCCGGCCGCAACCTGGCTGTGCTGGTCGAGGCGGCCGTGCGCAACACCATCCTGCAGCTGCGCGGCATCGACACCTACCGCGAGTTCATCGAGCGGCACCAGAAGGCCATGCAGAAGCCCGAATAGGGCCTTTACTTGCCGGTCTTGTACTGGCAGTTCTTCTTGGTGCAGACCGCGTAGAGCGACAGCGCGTGGTCCTGCAGCTGAAAGCCCTTGGTTTCGGCAATGGCGTTCTGCCGCTTCTCGATCTCGGGGTCGTAGAACTCCTCCACACGCCCGCAGTCGATGCACACCAGGTGGTCGTGGTGCTTGCCCTCGTTGAGCTCGAATACCGCCTTGCCCGACTCGAAATGGTTGCGCGACAGGATGCCCGCCTGCTCGAACTGCATCAGCACCCGGTAGACCGTGGCCAGGCCGATGTCGGCCCCTTCCGTCAGCAGCGACTTGAACACGTCTTCCGCGGTCATGTGCCGTTGGCTGGACTGGTGGAACACGTCCAGGATCTTGATGCGGGGGAGCGTGGCCTTGAGGCCACTGCTCTTGAGGTCTTCGGCGTTTGACATGGGGGCTGTCCAGCAGGGCGCAACGCACCCCTAGAATCCGCGGATCATATCGAGGTTGGCCTCACCTCAGCAGGCCGCCACCCCTTCTGCAACGCCCCATGCGCATGTCGTTTCCTCGCATTGCCAGCCCGCTGGCCGCCATCCTGCTCGCGGGCTGCAGTTCGCTGCAATCCAGCGACCACTTCCTCGGCTTCATCACCCCCTACCGCATCGAGGTCGTGCAGGGCAACGTGCTGACCCAGGAGCAGGTCGCGCTCGTCAAACCCGGACAGACGCGCACCCAGGTGCGCGACATCCTCGGCTCGCCGCTGCTCACCGACGTCTTCCATGCCGACCGTTGGGACTACGTCTTCACCATCCGCCGCCAGGGCGCCGAGCCCCAGCAGCGCAAGGTGGTGGCACTCTTCGAAGGCGAGAAGCTGAAGAGCCTCGACGCCCCCGACCTGCCCTCCGAGCGCGATTTCGTGTCGTCGATCGACACCGCGAAGACGCCGCGCAAGGCGCCCAAGCTCGCGCTGACGCCGGAGGAGATCAAGGCCCTGCCGGTGCCGCCCAAGCCCGAGCCGGCCGCCTCTGCGCCTGAAGGCCCGGCGCGCACCTATCCGCCGCTGGAGCCCCGCACATGAGCAACGCTCCCCTGCGCATCGCCGTTGCCGGCGCCTCCGGCCGCATGGGCCGCATGCTGATCGAAGCGGTGATGGCCGCCGACGACTGCCAACTCGCCGGCGCGCTCGACGTGCCCGGCAGCCCCGCCCTCGGGCAAGACGCCGCCGGCTTCCTCGGCCGCACGAGCGGCGTGCACATCACGGCCGACTTGAAAAGCGGCCTCGCGAACGCCGAGGTGCTGATCGACTTCACCCGTCCCGAAGGCACGATGGCGCACCTGGCGGTGTGCCGCGAGCTGGGCGTGAAGCTCGTCATCGGCACCACCGGCCTCTCCGACACGCAGAAGGCCGAGATCGCCGCCCAGGCCAAGCACATCGCCATCGTGCAGTCGCCCAACATGAGCGTGGGCGTCAACGTGCTGATGCGACTGCTCGACGTCGCCGCCCGCGCGCTCAGCGAGGGCTACGACATCGAGATCATCGAAGCCCACCACCGCCACAAGGTTGACGCGCCGAGCGGCACGGCACTCGCGATGGGCGAGACCATCGCCGCGGCCCTCGGCAAGAACCTGAAAGACTGCGCCGTCTATGCGCGCGAAGGCGTGACCGGCGAGCGCGACCCCTCGACCATCGGCTTCGCCACCATTCGCGGCGGCGACATCATCGGCGACCACACTGCCCTCTTCGCCGGCACCGGCGAGCGCATCGAGATCTCGCACAAGAGCGGCAGCCGCGCCGGCTATGCGCAAGGCAGCGTGCGCGCCGCGCGCTTCCTGCGAGACAAGCAAAGCGGCCTCTTCACCATGAACGACGTGCTGGGGCTGCGCTGAACATGGGCGGCTTCGCACAGTTCTGGCAACAGGGCGACGCCATCACGCGTGCGGTGGCCGTGCTGCTGTTGCTCATGTCGATCAGCGCCTGGGTGCTGATCTTCTGGAAGGGCTGGGTGCTGGGCCGCGTGAAGCGCGACATCGCGCGTGCGGTGCCGGCCTTCTGGGGCGCCGGGTCGCTCGACGACGGTGAAAAGCAGCTCGCCGTGTTCGACCGCGAAGGTGTGCTGCGCCCCTTGCTCGCCGCCGCCACCGCCTCGCACGCGGGCCAGACGCTCGAATCGCGCGGCCACCTCGCCTCGCAGCTCACGCGCCGCCTGCGCGACGCGCTGCACCGCGTGCTCACGCAGCTGCAGTTCGGCCAGGTGATGCTCGCCTCCATCGGCAGCACCGCGCCCTTCATCGGCCTCTTCGGCACGGTCTGGGGCATCTACCACGCGCTGCTCAGCATCTCGGCCGCCGGCACGGTGACGATCGACCGCGTGTCGGGCCCGGTCGGTGAAGCGCTCGTGATGACGGCCGCGGGCCTGGCCGTCGCCATTCCGGCGGTACTGGCCTACAACGTCTACAACAAGCGCGTGGCCGCCTGCGAAGCCGATCTCGAAGGCTTCGCCCACGACCTGCGCGAGCTGCTGGCCGAGCCCTCGGCCACTCAAACCGAGGCTTGAGCGATGGCCTTCGGCCGCCTCGACCGCAGCTCGGCGCCCCCGCCGATGAGCGACATCAACATGACGCCGCTGATCGACGTGATGCTGGTGCTGCTGGTGATCTTCATGATCACCGCACCGCTGATGAGCTCGAGCCTCAAGCTCGACCTGCCCAAGAGCGACGCCGCCACCGCGAGCGACCAGCCCGACTTCATCGCGGTCTCGATCGACCCGCAAGGCCGGCTCTTCATCGCCGACCAGCCGGTCAACGCCGCCGCCTTCGCCGAGCGTGTGGCCCAGGCGGCCCGCAAGAACCCGCAGACCGAGGTGCAGCTGCGCGCCGACAAGACCGTGCCCTACGGCCGTGTGGCCGAACTGATCGGCGCGGTGCAGA
This sequence comes from Piscinibacter gummiphilus, assembly GCF_032681285.1. NCBI lineage: Bacteria > Pseudomonadati > Pseudomonadota > Betaproteobacteria > Burkholderiales > Sphaerotilaceae > Rhizobacter > Rhizobacter gummiphilus. The sequence goes on along the minus strand of NZ_CP136336.1, from coordinate 357,012 downwards.
AGGCCGGCCTCAACCGCATCGGCTTCGTGGCCGAACCCGCTCCCGCCGAAGGCCAGAAACCCTGAGCTGCGGCCACGCGCCCGGCACCGAGGCTCAGTGCAAGGTGACGTTCATCCGGCTCTCGCCCTTGAGCTTCATCGCCGACAGGCGCGTCGTCCAGCCGGTGGACCACGAGATGAATTCGCTGCTCGGCAGCGGCCGGCTCATGTGGAAACCCTGCGCTTCGTCGCACGCCTGCTCGCGCAGCAACTGCCACACCTGCGCGTTCTCCACCCCCTCGGCCACCACGGTGAGGCCCAGGCCGTGCGCGAGGTCGATGGTCGAGCGCACGATGCGCGCATCGTTGGGGTCTTTCTCCATGCTCATCACGAACGAGCGGTCGATCTTGATCTCGTCGACCGGCAGGCGCTTCAGGTAGGCGAGCGAGGAATAGCCGGTACCGAAGTCGTCGATCGACAGGCGAAAGCCCAGGCCCGACAGGCGCTCCAGCGTGCTCATCGCACGCTGGGGGTCGTCCATGATCGAGCTCTCGGTGATCTCCAGGCAGAAGCCCTCGGCCGGCACGATGTGCTTGACGAGCAGGGCCTCGAACTTCTGCGGCAGTTCCACGTCGAGCAGGTCTCGTGTCGAGAGGTTGACGGAGATGGTGATGCGCAGCCCCGCCTCGTTGAGCACGCGCCACATGCGCGCCGCCTCTTCGAACACCCACAGCGTGAGCGTGCGGATGAAGCCGGTCTGCTCGGCAAACGGAATGAACTCCATCGGCGGCACCAGCCCGCGCCGCGGATGCTCCCAGCGCAGCAGCGCCTCGGCGCCGACGACGTGGCCCGTGTCGAGCGCGAGCTTGGGCTGCAGGTACAGGCGCAGCTCGCGGTGGTCGACGGCATGGCGCAGCTCGCCCAGCAGCGTGAGCGTCTGGCTGCTGGCGGCGTCGAACGCGGGGTCGTAGAGCACCGGCCCGTCGTTGCGCCGTTTGGACTGGTACATCGCCACTTCGGCGCGATTGAGCAGGCCGTCGGCGTCCTGCGCGTGGTGAGGCCACACCGCCATGCCGAAGCTCGCGTTCATGTCGACGGTGTGGTCTTCGAGCGTCATCACGTCGGCGAACGCCGCATGCAGGCGTTGGGCCACCGAGCGGGTGTGGGCGAGGTCGTCGTTCGGCTCCAGGTCGGCCAGCAACACGGCGAACTCGTCGCCGCCCAGGCGTGCCACCAGGTCGCCGTTGCGCACCGCCTGTTGCGACAGGCGCTCGGCCACGCCCTTGAGCATGAGGTCGCCGAAGCGGTAACCCAGCACGTCGTTGACGTGCTTGAAGCGGTCGAGGTCGAGCATCACCACGGCGATGGAGCGGCGGTCGGCCTGCGCCTGCACCATCGCCTCGACCACCGCGTTGCGGAACTGCACGCGGTTGGGCAGGCCGGTGAGGCTGTCCCAATAGGCGAGCTTGAGGATCTCTTCCTGCTGGCCAGCCACGTTGATGCGCATGCGTTCGAAGGCGTGGGCCAGGTCGCCGACCTCGTCGGTGCGGTGCTGGCCGCCGAGCGGGGTGGCGTAGTCGCCCGCGCCCAGGCGTTCGGCCGCGGCGGCCAGGCGACGCAGCGGCGTCGTGACCCGGCGCGCCGTGAGCACGCTGCCGATGCCGAACACCAGCACGCCGAGCACCGTGAGCGCGGCCAGGCCAAGCTGCAGCTGGCGGAACGGGGCCACCGCCTCGTCGACCGAGAGCATCAGCAAGGCCGAGACCGCGGGGCCGGGCACGTCGCCTTCGGTCAGCGGCACGGCGCGGGTCTGGTATTCGCCGCTGGGCAGCACGACGCTGCCGGACTGGTCGCGGTCGACGCCCTGTTCCAGCCGCAAAAAGGCGCTGCGCGACTCCTGCGGCAGCGTCGACAGCAGCAGCGTCCACGGCGCCTGCGGCGTGGGCCGCGCTTCCAGAATGACGTGCAGCGACGAATAGCCGAGCATTTCGTCGACCAGCCGCTGGTCGACCGGAAAGCCCATCAGCACCCAGCCCACCGTGACGGGCGCTCGCAGCGGCACCAGCACGAACTGGAAGGGCCGGTTGTCGACCATCACCACGTCGCCCGCAGCCTTGCGATCGTGCAGCTGGCCCAGGCGGTTCAACACCGGCTGCAGCGAGCGCGCATCGGCCTGGGCCGAGGCGCGCAGCTTGAAGTCGGTGTCGAGCAGCGCGGCAACGCTCGCGCCGATGCGCTCGCCGTGGTTGCCGAGCACCGAGCCGATGGTGGCCTCGTCGCCGCTCGTCACGGCCGAGCGGAAACCGTAGTCGGCGGCGAGCAACGTCGCGCCCTCGGTGAGCTTGGCGGCGTTTTGCAGCAGCAGGCGCCTGAGCAGCCGCTCGCCCACTTCGAGATCGCCTGCGATCGCGGCACGCGCGTTGTGGTCGATGCTGGCGCGGATGGCGAGGAAGCTCAGGCCCTGCACCACCAGCAGCAGGCCGAGGAACACGAACACGATGCGGGCGCTGAGCGACTTGCGCAGCCAGCGCCGCACCCGCGCGATCGGTCCGGGGCGGGGCGACGGGGCGCTCATGGTCGTATGGCTCACAGCGGCGCCGCCGGCAGGCTGAGTTGGGCGCGGGCGTCGCCCCCTGCGACCGTGAAGGCCACGGGCGCCGGCTCCTTGCCCGCCGGCACCCCGGCGTGCCAGGCGCGCAGGCGGTAGGGGCCGGGCGGCACGCCCTCGAGCCGCACCTGGCCCTGGGCATCGGTGCGCGCGAAATACGGCGTGTCGACCACCACCACCCAGGCCGCCATGCGGTCGTGGATGTTGCAGCCGAGCACGGCGGCGCCGGGCTTGTCGAACACGATGGGCTTGGCGGGCACGCCGGCGTAGAGCTTCAGCTCGAAGGTCTTGATCGGCGAGAACGAATACACGTGGTGGCGCACGGTGTCGAAGTTCGGGAAGCTCACCGGCGTGCCGACCGTGACCACGGTGAGGCTCGGGTTGAATTTGCGCTGCGCCTGCGCGATCTCGACCATGGGCATGGGTTTGACCGGCGGACGTGGGCCGGTCGCGTCGAGCATCACCACCGCGTCCGCCAGCGGCCGCCCGCCCTCATCGGTGACGGCCACGTGGACCGCGGCGTGGGCGAGCGCCGGCACCAGCACGCTGAACGCAAGGACGAAGGCAAGAGGAATTCGGGGCATGTGGGCGCGTCGACAGCAGCGCCCGGCCGGTTGGTCGGGCTCCTCGGTGTATCGGCTTGCAACCGGGGGACTTGAAGACGCGCGAGCCCTCACACGCCGGGGCGTGCAGCAGTTCACGGTCATTTCCCTGGCCGTGTGTTGATGAGCGCTGGCTTACCTGGCTTCGGCCGTCTCGGGCTCGGTGATCGCCGCCGAGATCACGCCCCCACCCAGACAGACCTCGCCGTCGTAGATCACGGCCGACTGGCCGGGGGTCACGGCCCATTGCGGGCTGTCGAAGTGCAGCGTGAAGCCGCTCGCCGTCGGGGCGATGGTGCAGGGCGCATCGCTCTGCCGATAGCGGGTCTTGGCTGCCACCGGGCCGGCCCTCGGCGGCTGGCCGGCCACCCAGCTCAGGTCGTCGGCGGCGAGGCCCGACGAGAGCAGCCACGGGTGGTCATGGCCCTGCACCACCGAGAGCGTGTTGCGCGCCATGTCCTTGCGCGCCACGAACCAGGGCTCGTGCTCGCTGCCGCCCTTGGCCGCACCGCGCTCCTTCAGGCCGCCGATGCCGATGCCCTTGCGCTGGCCCAGCGTGTAGAAGGAAAGGCCCACGTGCTCGCCCACCTTGCGGCCACGGTCGTCGAGGATGGGGCCGGGCTGGTTGGCGAGGTAGCGGTTGAGGAACTCGCGGAACGGCCGTTCGCCGATGAAGCAGATGCCGGTCGAGTCTTTCTTCTTCGCGTTCGGCAGGCCGATCTCGGCGGCGATGCGGCGCACCTCGGTCTTGGGCAGCTCGCCGACCGGGAACATGGTCTTGCTCAACTGCGCCTGCGTCAGGCGGTGCAGGAAGTAGCTCTGGTCCTTCAACGGATCCAGGCCCTTGAGCAGCTGGAATTCGCCCTTCACCTCACGCACACGGGCGTAGTGGCCGGTCGCGATCTTCCCGGCGCCCAGGCGCATCGCGTGGTCGAGGAAGGCCTTGAACTTGATCTCGGCATTGCACAGCACGTCGGGATTGGGTGTGCGGCCGGCCTGGTACTCGCGCAGGAACTCGGCGAAGACGCGGTCTTTGTACTCGGCGGCGAAGTTCACGTGCTCGATCTCGATGCCGAGCACGTCGGCCACCGAGGCGGCATCGAGAAAGTCCTGGCGCGACGAGCAGTATTCGTCGTCGTCATCGTCTTCCCAGTTCTTCATGAAGATGCCGATGACCTCGTGGCCCTGCTGTTTGAGCAGGTGCGCGCTCACCGCGGAATCGACACCGCCGCTCAGGCCCACGACCACACGCTCTTTCACCATGGGTTGCGATTGTAGGAAGCGCGCCCCGGCGGCGCTGGCGCAGGGAGACTGCGGGCCTTCTCGCGCCGCCCTCAACGCGCGGCGTAGAAGGGCACGAACACCTCGTTGGCCTCGCGCCCCACGCTATGCAGCCATTCGAGCGAGAAGCGCTCGCCGAGCCGGCGGATGACCGGCTGCAGCAGCGGCGGCGCCGGCTCCGTGCGCAGGCCGTTGCGCCGCAGCTCCTGCGCCGATTCGGTGGCGGCCACGCGGCTGGCCGCCCAGCCGGCGGTTTCGGCGGCGCTGGCGGACTGAAGCACCGCCTGTCGCTGCGCGTCCGACAGCGCCGCATACGCCGCGGCGTTGGCGAAGGTGAGGTTCTTCGGGAACCAGGCGTTGATCTCGTAGAAGAACTTGAAGGCGCTCCAGACCTTGTTCTCCACGCCGGTCACGGCGGAGGTGATCATGGTGTCGATGCGACCCTCGGCGAGCGCCTGGCCCACCTTGGACATCGGCACGTCGACCGGCTCGGCGCCGAGCAGCTGCGCGATGCGCACGGTGGTGGCGTTGTAGGTGCGCATGCGGGTGCCGCGCAGGTCGTCGGCGCTGCGCACCGGGCGGATGGTGTAGAGCCCCTGCGGCGGCCACGGCACGGCAAAAAGCGGCTTCAAGCCGCGCGCCTCGAAGTGGCGCTCGACCAGCGGGCGCTGGTGCTGCCACAGGCGCTGTGCGTCCTCGTAGCTGGCGACGACGAAGGGCACGGCGTCGGCGCCGGCGATGGGGATGTCCTGCGCCAAGCCGGTCATGATGACCTCGCCCGCCTGCACGCGGCCGGCACGAACGGCGGCGGCGATCTGCGCCAGCGGCACGCCCTGGTTGTCGGGCTGCACCTCGATGCGCAGGCTCCCGCCGGTGCCGGCCTCCACCATCCGCGCGAAACGCGCGACGTTCTGGCCCTGGAAGGAATCGGCCTTGTAGCCGGTGGGCAGCGTCCAGGTTGTCGCGGCGGCCCGGCCCGCGGTAGGCGCGAGGGTAGCGGCGGCGGTGAGCAGCAGGTGACGGCGTCGCATGGGGCCTCCTGTCGTGGCGGTGGCCGCATGGTGGAGCGCATGGCCCGCGCCGTGGATGGAAAGTTTTTCGGTCGCGGCATCGGAAAAATCGATGCCGTGGCGTGTGTCACACGGCGCGTGGTGTCGTGCAGATGACAGCCGCGGCGCGCGAGCTGACCAAAGATCGCAGCGCCGGCCTTCAGGCCGGCACACGTCTTCAGGGCGGGGCGAAATTCCCCACCGGCGGTATGCGGCGCAAGCCGCGAGCCCGCGAGCGCCTCGCTCTTCTCAGGGTGAGGGTCAGCAGACCTGGTGCAAGGCCAGGGCCGACGGTCACAGTCCGGATGCAAGAAGATGTGCCGACACATGGCTGCCCAGTCGGGCCACCGGCGTGGGTGTCATGCGTTTGCGCGCCCTGGAACGTTTTTCGTCAACCCACGAGGAGCGTTTCATGTCTCAACCGACCTTTAACACCTACCCCCATCGACTGCGAACCGCGCTACGTGCGCTCTACGCGGGCCGGCCCATCCTGCTCTTCGACGACGACGAGCGCGAGAACGAGGCCGACCTCATCGTCGCCGCCGAACACATCACGCCCGAGGTGATGGCGATGTTCATCCGCGAGGGCAGCGGCATCGTCTGCCTGTGCCTGCCGCCCGATCGACTGGATCAGCTCGCGCTGCAACCCATGGTGCCGTGCAACGAGAGCCGCTACGGCACGGCCTTCACCGTGTCGATCGAAGCGCGGCATGGCGTGGCCACCGGCGTGAGCGCGGCCGACCGGGTGACGACGATCCGCGCGGCGATTGCCGAGGGCGCGCAGCCCAGCGATCTGGTGAGGCCAGGCCATGTTTTCCCGCTCTGCGCACGCCCCGGCGGCGTGCTGGAGCGCGACGGCCACACCGAAGGCTCGGTCGACCTCATGTGCATGGCGGGCCTCAAGCCTGCCGCGGTGCTGTGCGAGCTGATGAATCCCGACGGCACGATGGCGCGCGGCGAAGACGTGACCCGATTCGCGCTCGCCCACGGCCTGCCCACGCTCACCATCGCCGAGATCGTGCACTGGCGGCGCCAGAGCGAGCCGGCACTGGCCTGAGGAGGTGCCGCGATGACCGTCTACGTGATGGCGCAGCTGAAGTTCACCGACCGCGCCGCCTACGACCGGTACCAGTCGCGCTTCTTCGGCGTGTTCTCGCGCTTCCAGGGCACGCTGCTCGTGGCCGACGAGGCGCCCCTGGTGGTGGAAGGCGAGTGGCCGCGCGACAAGGTGGTGCTCATGTCCTTCCCCGACCAGGGGGCCTACCGCGCGTTTGCCGAGTCGCCCGAGTACCAGGAGATCTCACGCGACCGCAAAGCCGGCGCGGACGCGGTGGTGCTGCTGTTGCGAGGCCTCAGACCATCCTGAAGCTGGCGTTGCCGCGTGCGATGAGGCGCTCGCCACAGACCACGCGGCATTCGGCGAACGCCAGGGTGCGGCCGAGCTTGAGCACGTTCGGCTGCACCTCCAGCCATTCGCCGATGCGCGCGGCGTCGAGGAAGTCCAGCGCCAGCGTCACCGTCACGGCGCTGGCCTGCTCCTGCCCCGGCTGCTGGCGTGCGAGGCGCACGATCGACAGGCCCATCGCGTTGTCGGCCAGGGCACTGATGAGCCCGCCGTGGGCGAAGCCACGCCCATTGCAATGCGCGTCGCGGACCTCGACCGCCAGCTGCACCGAGTCGGCCGTCTCGCGGGAAAGCAGTGGCTCCCAGGGATCGGTGAGTGGGCTGCGCCGCGTGTGGCGCGCATAGCCTTCGGGGGTCATGGTCGGTCCTTTCGGGGTCGAACCCAGCCACCCTTTGGGGCCAGGCGGTGCTTGTCGGCCTCGCGCTGGCGTTGCTGCAGCCAGGCGATGTGCGAGACCAGCTTCTTGCGCAGCGCGCGCTGCTCGGCGACGAGCGCGTCGACCTCGGCGATGCGCACCTGCATGGCCTCGATCATTTGCTCGAAGGTGAGCGTGCCGGCCCGGTAGCGCGGCACGGCGTCGCCGAGGTCCTGGAGCGAAAAGCCGAGGTCGCGGCCCATCGAGAGGAACACCACCTCGCGCACCGCGCGCTCGCCGAACTCGCGGTAGCCCGAAGGCTGGCGTTCGGCGTGGATCAGCCCGGCGTCTTCGTAGCGCCGCAGTCGGTGCACCGAGACGCCGGTGCGGCGGGCCAGTTCGGAAATCTTCATGCGGGCAACCTTAGCAAGCCTCGCACTGTGCGAGGGTCGCGGCCGCGACCGGCGGACAGAGGATACTCGCGCCTCGCTCTACTACAACACCCCCGAGACATGAAACACGTCCTCGCCCTGGCCCTGTGCCTCGCCCTGCCCGCCTTCGCCGCCGACCCGGCGCCCAAGCTCACCACCGATGCGCAGAAGGCCGCCTATTCCATCGGCTTCAACTTCGGCTCGTCGGTCAGCAAGGAGGTGCCCGACATCGACACCGAAGCGCTGCAGCGCGGCGTGCAGGACGCGTTGAAGAAGAAGCAGCCCGCGCTCACGCAGGAGCAGCAGGCCGAGGTGATGGGCAAGTTCCAGCAGCAGCTGATGGCGCAGCGCACCGCCCGCATGGAAGCCGCCGAAAAGAAGAACAGCGAAGCCGCCGCCAAGTTCATGGCCGAGAACGCCAAGAAGCCCGGCGTGACGGCGCTGCCGAGCGGCCTGCAGTACCAGGTGATCGCAAGTGGCAAGGGCGCAAGCCCGAAGGCGACCGACCGCGTGAAGGTGCACTACACCGGCACGCTGCTCGACGGCACGGTGTTCGACAGCTCCATCAAGCGCGGCGAGCCGGCCACCTTCCAGGTCGACCAGGTGATCCCGGGCTGGACGCAGGCGCTGCAGAAGATGAAGGTCGGCGACAAGTGGAAGCTCTTCATTCCGCCCGAGCTCGGCTACGGCAAGCGCGGCGCGCCCGGCGGCAAGATCGAGCCGAGCATGGCGCTCGTCTTCGAGGTGGAACTGCTGGAAGTGATCGCGTCGAAGTGACGCGAGGCCGCGGCCGTCAGCGCAGCGCGCGGAAGGCCGCGAGCAAATAGTGCTCGGGCGGGTGGGTGTCGCAGGCGCTCGTCGGCTCGTCGAAGGCGAGCAGCAGGCGTTCGTCGCCCACCCTCACGCTGCTCGCCAGGCACGCCGCCGTGGCGGGCAGGAGCGGCACCAGCGCGTCGTTCGCCGGCCCCTTGAACGATTCGAGCACCCTCAAGAGCGCCCGGCCGGTGGCGGCGTCGACCTCGACCACCCGGCCGTAGACCGCCAGCCGCGCCTTGTCGAGCGCCTCGCGCGCGGTCTTCTCCTGCACCTCGGGCGGGAAGCAGTTGCAGCCGCCGGCCACCTGCGCGCCGGCCGGGCCGGTGAGCGCCAGCCAGCCAAGGCCGCACAGCAGGGCGTGGCGGATGCGCTCAGCGTTCAAGGCGTGTGAACTCCATGGTCCAGTTGGTTTCCCAGGTGGCGCCGGCATCGGGCGAGAAGGCTTGCTCCCAGGTCGGGTGAGCCCCGGGGTTGGGGCGCCAGATGAAGCGCACGCGGATGGGCCGCCCGTCGAGGGTGTCGTCGGCGTGGAAGACCCCCACGCCCTCGGAGAACCGGCCCACCACCGGCACGTCGAGCCGATGCGGGTGGCGGCCGTCGAGCCACCAGATCGCCCAGGTGGCACTCGCCGGGTCGTAGGACCGCACCGCGATGGCGCGCACCTCGCCGTCGGGCAAGTGCAGCAGGTTGTCTTCGAGGTTGCCGAAGCCCCCCAGGGTCGGGCGTGTGGACGACAGGCCCTCGAACGCGGTCCATTCCGTGCAGCCTGCGAGGCGGGCGTTCAGGCGGCGGTGCTGCACGCGCCAGTCGCCGACGATGAAGTCGAAATCGTGGGGGGCGGTGGGGGCGGTGGGCAATGGCATGTGTCGGCTCCTGTGCTTGTGCGGCGAAAGGGCCGATCGTGGGCGGGGGCTGCTGCCAACGGCCTGTCAGGACGGGTGCCGCTCAGCGCTTGATCTCGGGCGTGTGCACCGTCGCATCGGCGTGCACGAGCGAGAGCGGGTGGCGCCGGCCGGCGAGATAGTCTTCGATGCAGGCGAGCACGAGGGCGCTGCGGTGGCGCTCGCGGCTCGCGCGCAGCTCGGGCAGGCTCATCCACAGGGTGCGCACGATGCCTTCGTCGAGCCGGCGGGCCGGGTCGGGCGCGCCGACGGTGCCGCCGTAGGCCAGGCGCACATAGGTCACGTCTTCGCCGGTGGCCGGCCGCTGGAAACGCGACAGGTACACACCCACCACGCACTGCGGCGCGAAGGCGCAGGCCGTCTCTTCGAGCACCTCGCGCTGCACGCCCTGCTCGGGCGTCTCGCCCTCTTCAAGGTGGCCGGCCGGGTTGTTGAGCTTCAGACCTTCGGCGGTGTCTTCTTCCACCAACAGAAAGCGGCTCTCGCCGTCAACCACGCGCTCGATGACCGCGGCCACGGTGACACTGGGCTTCCAACGTTCAGACATGGGCGGCATGGTAGTCGCGTGTCTCTCCTGTGACACCAAGGCGACGACGACGTGCGCGCGATGCGTTACGCTCGCGTGTTTTTGTAAGTTCAGCGCAAGCTCGATGGGCTGCGCCCGCGACGGAGGAGTCAGTTCCATGTTGATTGGGGTACCGCTCGAGACGGTGGCCGGTGAGACGCGCGTGGCCGTCACGCCTGAAACCGCGAAGAAACTCAAGGCCCAGGGGCACACCCTGCGCATCCAGTCGGGTGCCGGCGTGGCCGCCAGTGCCACCGACGAGGCCTACATCGCCGCCGGTGCCGAGATCACCGACCAGGCCGGGGCCTTGGGCGCCGACCTGGTGCTCAAGGTGCGCGCGCCGGTCGACTCCGAGCTGTCGCTGATGAAGAGCGGCGCCAACCTCGTCGGCATGCTCAACCCCTTTGACGCCGCCGGCCTGCAGCGCATCGCCCGCGCCGGCCTCACGAGCTTCGCGCTCGAAGCCGCGCCGCGCACGACGCGTGCGCAGAGCATGGACGTGCTGTCCTCGCAGGCCAACATCGCCGGCTACAAGGCTGTGATGATCGCCGCCGACAAGTACCAGCGCTTCTTCCCGATGCTGATGACCGCCGCCGGCACGGTGAAGGCCGCGCGCGTCGTGATCCTCGGCGTGGGCGTGGCTGGCCTGCAGGCGATTGCCACCGCCAAGCGCCTGGGCGCGGTGATCGAGGCCTCCGACGTGCGGCCTTCGGTGAAGGAACAGGTCGAGTCGCTGGGCGCGAAGTTCATCGACGTGTCCTACGACACGCCGGAAGAGAAGGAAGCCGCCGAAGGTGTGGGCGGCTACGCCAAGCCGATGCCGCAGAGCTGGCTCGACCGCCAGAAGGTCGAGGTGGCCAAGCGTGTGGCCGCGGCCGACATCGTCATCACCACCGCCCTCATCCCCGGCCGCGCCGCGCCGGTGCTCGTGACCGAAGAGATGGTCAAGGCGATGAAGCCGGGCTCGGTGATCGTTGACCTCGCCGCCGCGCAAGGCGGCAACTGCCCGCTGACCGAGGCCAACAAGACGGTCGTGAAGCACGGCGTCACGCTGGTCGGCGAGACCAACCTGCCGGCACTCGTGGCCGCCGATGCCAGCGCGCTCTACGCGCGCAACGTGCTCGACTTCCTGAAGCTCGTCATCACCAAGGAAGGTGGCTTCAACGTGCCGATGGACGACGACATCGTGGCCGCCTGCCTGATGACGCAGGGCGGCGAAGTGAAGCGGAAGTAAGAGGCCAGCATGAACAACCGAGTGATGCTGCGGGCGAAGTTGCACCGCGCCACCGTCACTGAAGCCGACCTGCACTACGAGGGCTCGTGCGGCATCGATGAAGACCTGCTGGAAGCCGCCAACATGGTGGAGTACGAGCGCATCGAGCTCTACAACATCAACAACGGCGAGCGCTTCTCGACCTACATCATCAAGGCGCCGCGCGGCTCGGGGACGATCTCCCTGAACGGCGCCGCCGCCCGCCGTGCACATGTGGGCGACCTGCTCATCATCTGCACCTACGCGACGATGAGCGAGGTCAACTCCGCCACCTACAAGCCGACCGTGGTGCTGCTCGACGAGCGCAACCACGTCAAAGAAATTCGCAAGCTCTAATCACAAGGAGAACGTCGGATGGACATCATCTCGCCGACCATCACCAACCTCATCATCTTCGTGCTCGCGATCTACGTGGGCTACCACGTGGTCTGGACGGTCACCCCCGCCCTGCACACCCCGCTGATGGCCGTGACCAACGCCATCTCGGCCATCGTGATCGTGGGCGCCATGCTGGCCGCCGCACTCACCGAGACACCGCTTGGCAAGACCATGGGCGTGCTCGCCGTGGCGCTGGCCGCGGTCAACGTCTTCGGCGGCTTCCTGGTCACACGGCGAATGCTCGAGATGTTCAAGAAGAAAGAGAAGAAGGCCCCCGCCAAGGAGGGCGCGAAATGAGCATGAATGTCGTCACGCTGCTCTACCTCGTTGCGAGCATCTGCTTCATCCAGGCCCTGAAGGGCCTGAGCCACCCGACCACGTCGATCCGCGGCAACCTCTTCGGCATGGTCGGCATGGCCATCGCCGTGGTGACCACCGGCGCCCTGATCGTCAAGCTGGCCGGCGGCAGCGCCCTCGGCCTCGGCTGGGTGCTGCTGGGCCTGCTGGTGGGCGGCACGGCCGGCGCCATCATGGCCAAGCGCGTCGAGATGACCAAGATGCCCGAGCTGGTCGCCTTCATGCACAGCATGATCGGCCTGGCCGCGGTGTTCATCGCGGTGGCCGCCGTGGCCGAGCCGCATGCGTTCAACATCGCGGCCAAGGGCGACCCGATCCCCACCGGCAACCGGCTGGAGCTCTTCCTCGGTGCGGCCATCGGCGCCATCACCTTCAGCGGCTCGGTGATCGCCTTCGGCAAGCTCTCGGGCAAGTACAAGTTCCGCCTGTTCCAGGGTGCGCCGGTCGTGTTCGCCGGCCAGCACATGCTGAACCTGGTGCTGGGCCTGGCCACCGTGGGCCTCGGCCTCGTGTTCATGTTCACCGGCAACTGGAACGCCTTCTTCGCGATGCTCGCGCTGAGCTTCGTGATGGGCGTGCTGATCATCATCCCGATCGGCGGCGCCGACATGCCGGTGGTGGTGTCGATGCTCAACAGCTACTCGGGCTGGGCGGCAGCCGGCATCGGCTTCTCGCTCAACAACAGCATGCTGATCATTGCCGGTTCGCTGGTGGGCTCGTCGGGCGCGATCCTGAGCTACATCATGTGCAAGGCGATGAACCGCTCGTTCTTCAACGTGATCCTCGGCGGCTTTGGCGGTGACGCCACGGCGGCGGTGGGCGGCGCTCAGCAGCAGCGCAACGTGAAGAGCGGCAGCGCCGACGACGCAGCCTTCGTGCTCGGCAATGCCGAGACGGTGGTGATCGTGCCGGGCTATGGCCTGGCCGTCGCCCGCGCCCAGCACGCGGTGAAGGAACTCGCCGCCAAGCTGACCGAGAAGGGCGTGACGGTGAAGTACGCCATCCACCCGGTGGCCGGCCGCATGCCGGGCCACATGAACGTGCTGCTCGCCGAAGCCGAAGTGCCCTACGACCAGGTCTTCGAGATGGAAGACATCAACGGCGAATTCGGCCAGGCCGACGTGGCCATCATCCTCGGCGCCAACGACGTGGTGAACCCGGCTGCGCACGTGAAGGGCAGCCCGATCTACGGCATGCCCATCCTCGAGGCGTACAAGGCCAAGACCATCATCGTCAACAAGCGCTCGATGGCCGCCGGTTATGCCGGCCTTGACAACGAACTCTTCTACATGGACAAGACCATGATGGTCTTCGGCGATGCGAAGAAGGTCGTGGAAGACATGGTGAAGGCGGTCGAGTAGGCACGCCTCGCCAGTCGTGACGTAGTTCTCGGCCCAGACCCTTCCAAAGGGGGTCTGGGCCGATGTCTTTTGGGGCCCTTTCTAGAGGCAAAAACTCAGAAAAGAACGATCGTTCGCTCGAAACCCCTGATGGAGTACACGTCAGTTCCACGTCAGAATCGCCCGCTTCATGCAGACCGCGGTCTCGGACTCTCTTTCGGAGAAATCAAAAATGGAAAAAGTGTGGCTCAAGCAGTACCCGGCCAGCGTGCCTGAGCAGATCGACTTCGGGCAGTACCCGTCGTTGCTGGCCCTGCTCGAAGAGTCGTTCAAGAAGCACGCCTCGGCCACGGCCTACAAGTTCATGGGCAAGGGCTTCACCTTCGCCCAGATCGACGAGCAGTCGCGGGCGCTTGCCGCCTACCTGCAGTCGCAGGGCCTGGAGAAGGGCGACCGCGTGGCGATCATGATGCCCAACGTGCCGCAGTACCCCGTGGCCGTGGCCGCGATCATCCGCGCCGGCCTGGTGGTGGTGAACGTGAACCCGCTCTACACCCCGCGCGAGCTCGAGCACCAGTTGAAGGACTCGGGCGCCAAGGCCATCGTCATCATCGAGAACTTCGCCGCCACGCTGCAGGCCTGTTATGCCGCCGTGCCGACCAAGAAGGTGATCCTCGCCTCGATGGGCGACATGCTTGGCCTGAAGGGCCTGATCGTCAACTACGTCGTGCGCAACGTGAAGAAGATGGTGCCGGCGTTCAGCCTGCCCAACGCCGTGCGCTTCAAGGACGCCGTGGCCGCCGGCCGCAAGGCCGCCTACCGCGCACCCGACACCAAGCCGACCGACATCGCCGTGCTGCAGTACACCGGCGGCACCACTGGCGTGAGCAAGGGCGCGGTGCTGCTGCATCGCAACCTCGTGGCCAACACGTTGCAGTGCGAAGCCTGGTACCAGCCGGCGCTGAAGAAGATGACGCCCGGCGAGCAGATCACCACCGTGGCCGCACTGCCGCTGTATCACATCTTCGGTTTCACCTCGAACATGATGCTCGGTATGCGCATGGGCGGCTGCAACATCCTCATCCCGAACCCGCGCGACATCCCCGCCGTGTTCAAGGACCTGTCGCGCGAGCGCATCCACAGCTTCCCGGCGGTGAACACGCTCTTCATGGCGATGGCCAACCACCCCGACTTCAACACCGTCGACTGGAGCCACCTCAGGATCTCGGTGGGTGGCGGCATGGCCGTGCAGCAGGCCACCGCTAAGCTGTGGCTCGAGAAGACCGGCTGCCCGATCGTCGAAGGCTACGGCCTGTCGGAGACCTCGCCCACCGCCACCTGCAACCCGACCGACAGCGACAAGTTCACCGGCACCATCGGCCTGCCGCTGCCGGGCACCGAGCTCAAGCTGCTCGATGACGACGGCAACGAAGTGCCGCCCGGCACGCCGGGCGAGATCGCCATCCGCGGCCCGCAGGTGATGGCCGGCTACTGGCAGCGCCCCGACGAGACCGCGAAGGTGATGACGGCCGACGGCTTCTTCCGCACCGGCGACATCGGCACCGTGGACGACCGCGGCTTCTTCCGCATCGTCGACCGCAAGAAGGACATGATCCTCGTGAGCGGCTTCAACGTGTACCCGAACGAGGTCGAAGACGTGGTGACGCAGATGCCCGGCGTGCTCGAATGCGCCGCAGTCGGCGTGCCCGACGCGAAGGCCGGCGAGGCGGTGAAGCTCGTCATCGTGCGCAGCAACCCCGCCGTCACCGAAGCCGATGTGCGGGCCTATTGCGAGGCCAACATGACGGGCTACAAACGGCCCAAGGTGGTGGAGTTCCGCAACGAGCTGCCTAAGACGCCGGTCGGAAAGATCCTGCGTCGCGAGCTGCGCGACAAGGCCGCCTGACTTCCGCCTGGCCCGCCGTGACGCAATACCTTCGCAAGCGGCGGGAATTCGTGAAAATTTCGTGGCGAGGCGGTTCTAATGCGGAACGTCGCCGCGCGCGGGTGACCGAAGGGGTGCATACAGACCCCAAGGGAGTTTGGTGAGGGGCCAACCGAGCCCCGTCGCCGAAACCACGTGGTCCACGGGAGGTTGTCAGTGATCTGGAGCAAGACCGAAGCAGGACGAGCCGAAGTGCAGGCACGCGCGCTGGTGAAAGAGCGCCTGCAGCGCAACCTGCTGCTGCTGATCGACGGGGTCAAGACCGAAGAGATGCTGCTGGCCAACGTGGTCGGACTGAAGCCCGAGGACTTCAAGTTCCTCGAATCGCTGCAATTGATCGCCCCGGTCGCCTCGTCGTCGAACGGGCGTTCGTCCGGCTCGTCGTCTGACCGCGGCGGCGCCGCGACCCAGCCGATGACGCTGCCCCCGCCGCTCGAAGAAGCCGGGGAGATGGACTACGGTCAGTTCACCGCCAGGCTGACGCAGCTCATCTCGAGCGAACTCGGCCTGCGCGGCTTCACGCTCACGCTTGCGGTCGAGAAGGCCTCGACCATCGAGGAGCTGCGCGCGGTGGGTGACCGGGTGCTCGAGCAGATCCGCGAGCGCAAGGGCGTGGCCGTCGCCGACAAGGCCCGCCGCACCCTCTACGGCAGTTGACCGGCGGGCTGACCGGCCGCTTATCTTGAATTTCGTGCAAGCGCTGCGGCGCGGCCTTCGGGCCGTGCTGCTGAGCGTTGCCGCCGTCGTGCTCTTCGTCGAGGAGTGGGGCTGGCGCCCGCTCGCGGCCTGCGTCGCGTGGAGCGCCCGCTGGCCGCCGCTCGCACGGCTCGAAGCCGCGATCCGGCGCCTGCCGCCGCTCGGCGCGCTGCTGCTCTTCATCGTGCCCGCGGTGCTGCTCTTCCCGGTGAAGCTGGCCGCGCTGTGGCTGATGCACCGGGGCCAGGCCGGCCTCGGCCTCCTGGTCATCGTCGTGGCGAAACTCGTCGGCACCGCGCTCGTGGGCCGCATCTACCTGCTCACACAGGCGCAGCTGATGCAGTACGCCTGGTTCGCGCGGGCGCTCGGCTGGTGGATCGCGACGAAGGCGCGCGTGAAAGCCGCGCTGCACCGCTCGGCGCTGTGGCGCACACTGCAGGCGCTGCGTCGACGTGTGCGGCTGATGCTGCGCCGGATCGCGCGCTGAAGCGCGCGGAGTGAGCTGCTCGGTGCGGCTTGCGGCACACTCGCCGGATGCCCGCCCGCGTGTTCGTCGACCAAGCCCTTCCTCTCGAGACCGTGATCGACCTGCCGCCCGGCCCGGCCCGGCACGTGCAGGTGCTGCGCCTGCAGCCCGGCGACGCCCTCACGCTCTTCAATGGCCAGGGCGGCGAATGCTCGGCCCGCGTGCAACAGATGGGGCGCAGCCAGGTGAGCGTGCAGATCCTGACGCACGATCCGGTCGACCGCGAGCTGGCCCGGCACGTCACGCTGGCGGTCGGCATGCCGGCCAACGAGCGCATGGACACGCTCGTCGAGAAGGCCACCGAGCTTGGCGTGGCCGCGCTGCAGCCGCTCGTGTGCGAGCGCTCGGTGCTGCGCCTGGCCGGCGAGCGTGCCGAGAAACGCCAGGCCCACTGGCAGGCGGTGGCGGTCGCGGCCTGTGAGCAGAGCGGGCGCACCCGCGTGCCCACCATCGCGCCGGTGCTCACCTTGCCTGCATGGCTGGCGAACGGGCCGGTGCGTGACGGGATGTCGGCCTGCGTGCTCGACCCCCGCGCCGGCACCGCGGCCCTGCCAGAGACGGGCGCGGCCTTGTTCCTGAGCGGCCCCGAAGGCGGCCTGAGCGACGCCGAAGTGCAACTCGCCGAAGCCGCCGGCTTCCGCCGCGTGGGCCTCGGCCCGCGGGTGCTGCGCGCCGACACCGCGCCGCTCGCCGTGCTGGCCCATCTCTCCCTGCGTTCGCTTTGAAAGTCGCCCCATGAATGCATCGCTGCTGTGGCTGACCCTCTGCCAGGGTTTCCTGCTGATCAACAACGTCACCTTCATCGCGATCAACGGCCTGGTCGGCCTGCAGCTCGCACCCAACATCTGGCTGGCCACGCTGCCGGTGATGGGCTACGTGGCGGGCGGCGCGCTCTTCACCGGCCTCGTGGCCCGCCATCACCGAGCCTGGGGCCGAAGGCGCGCGTTCCAGGTGAGCCTGCTGGTGGCGATGGTCTCGACCGCACTGTGCGCCTGGGCCGCAATGGCCCACCAGTTCTGGTGGCTGGTGGCCGGCACGGTGATCGCGGGCTACTACAACGCGAGCGCCGGCCTCTACCGCTTCGCGGCGACCGAACTCGTCACGCCCGCCTTCAAGGAGCGTGCGATCTCCTGGGTGCTGGCCGGCGGCATCCTCGGCGGCGTGGTGGGCCCGCAGCTCGCCAACCTCACGCGCGACGTGCTGCCGGTGCCCTTTGCCGGCGCGTATGCGGCGCTGGTCGTGGTGGCCGTGATGGCGCTCGCGGTGATCTCCTTCATCCCGTTCCCGCCCCTGCCGCTGCCGAGTGCCACCCACCCGGGGCGGCCCCTGCGCGAGATCGCCCGCCAGCCGGTGTTCATCGCCTCGGTGATGGCGTGTGCGCTCGGTTACGGCGTGATGAGCCTGCTGATGACGGCCACGCCGATCGCGATGGCGCAGTGCAAGCACCCGTTCTCCAGCGCCGCGCTGGTGCTCGAGTGGCACGTGCTCGGCATGTTCGTGCCGAGCTTCTTCACCGGCAGCCTCATCAAGCGCTTCGGCGTGATGCCGATCCTCGTCGTGGGCCTGGTGCTCAACATCGCGTGTGTCGTGATCGCGCTGTCGGGCATCGACCTCATGCACTTCATCGGCGCCCTGCTGCTGCTCGGCGTGGGCTGGAATTTCCTCTACGTCGGCGGCACCACGCTCTTCACCGAAGCCTACCGTCCAGAAGAGCGCACGACCGCGCAGGCAGCCATGGATTTCTGGGTCTACATCACCATGGCCCTCACCGCCTTCGGCTCCGGTGCGCTCGTCACCACCGGTGGCTGGACCTGGATGAACCTCGGCACCCTGGTGCCGCTGGCCGTGCTGGCCGGCACGCTGATCTGGCTGGGCCGGCAGCGGCGAGCGCTCGCCACTGCTGGTTAGCCCCAGGCAGCGGATGTGCCGTTCCGGCGTTCACTGACACGATGCAGATGACCGAGGTCTACGCCCTCGCGGGTGCGCTGACGACGGGCATGCTGAGCGTGCTGCACTTCCTCGTGTGGCGCCGCCAGCGTGAGCCGTGGTCGGCGTACTTCGCCTTGAGCTATCTGCTGATCGGCGTGGTCTACGCCTTCGACCAGCAGCTGCAGCCCGTGGGCGACA
The DNA here is from genome assembly GCF_032681285.1 of Piscinibacter gummiphilus. NCBI lineage: Bacteria > Pseudomonadati > Pseudomonadota > Betaproteobacteria > Burkholderiales > Sphaerotilaceae > Rhizobacter > Rhizobacter gummiphilus. Next base: position 338,378 of record NZ_CP136336.1, on the reverse strand, counting down.
GGTCCAACCTGGTGGCGCGGACCATCGCGGTGCCGGCCGTGCTGCTGTTCACCCTCGGACTGGTGCAGTACGTCGGCGTGCCGCAGCGGGCCGCCCGGCGCATCGCCGCGGTGGCATCGGCGGTCGCGCTGGCGCTGCTCGTCATGGGGCACACCGGCCAGGTTGGCCGGCTCGGCATGTTCACGGGGTTTGCGGGCTTTCTCACCTTCCATGGCCTGCTGGCCCTGTGGGCCATGCGGCGGGAGCCGGGCCGTGGCCACAGCCTGGTGTTCCTCGCGATGATGCTGTACCCCGCCGTGCTGGTGGCCGCGTGGCAGGGGCTGATCGACGTGCCGCTGCTGCGCTATGCGGTGATCGTGCCGATGGTGGTGAGCGGCACGACGGTGCTCACCACCGGCCTTCTGCGGGCCCAGCAGCAAGCGGCCGACGAGCTGGCCCGGCGCCAGCAGGCCGAGGCGGCCCTGCAGTCGCTCAACGACACGCTGGAGCAGCGCGTGGCCCAGCGCACCGCCGAGCTGCGCGAGATGGTCGCCGGGCTGGAGAGCTTCAACCGCAGCGTCTCGCACGACCTGCGCGGCCCGCTCGGCGGCATCGCCGGGGTGTCGCGCCTTGCCAGCGAGGCACTCGCCCGCCACGACCTGCCGACGGTCGAGCGCATGCTCGCGGTCATCGCCACGCAGGCCGATTCCTCCGGGCAGCTCGTCAACGACCTGCTGGCACTGGCGCGGGTGAACGATGCCGACCTGGCCCTGCAACCGATCGACCTGCAGGCCTTCGTACGCGACACGCTGGAGCAGATGCGCCAGGCGCAGCCCGAAGCGGCCGACCTGCCGGTGCGCGTGGGCGAGCTTCCCACGGTCGAGGCCGACCCGGGCCTGCTGCGGCAGGTGTACGTGAACCTGCTCGGCAACGCGCTCAAGTTCAGCCGCGAGGGTGCGGCGCCGCAGGTGGAGGTGGGCGCCTTCGAGCGCGACGGCGAGCAGGTGTGCTTCGTGCGCGACAACGGCGTGGGCTTCGACGCCGACGAGGCCGAGCGCCTGTTTCAACCCTTCCAGCGTCTGCACGGCCAGCGATTCCCGGGGCACGGGGTGGGCCTGAGCATCGTCAAGCGCATCGTCGAGCGGCACGGTGGGCGCCTTTGGGCACAGGCCAAGCGCCATCAAGGCGCCACGTTCTACTTCAGCCTGCCGTCACACCACTGATCGCGCGGAGCCGGCCACGAGGTCGAAGCGGAAGAGGCGGCACTCGATGGGGCCGTTCCACATCGGCACGCGGCGCGATTCCTTCAGGCGCATCGCGCTCGGCAGCTTCATGTCGGGGCTCAGCACCCAGGCCGTCCAGCCCGCGGGGTGCTGGGTGTAGGCGCGTTTCCAATGCGCAGCCAGGCGCGGGAAGAAATCGTCGGGCGCGGCTCGGTTGTCGTCGGGGTGCTCGTGCACCGACGGCCGCGCCGCCTTGCCGGCCACGTCGATGCGCTCGCCATACGGCGGGTTGATCATCAGCGTGCCGGCGAGGCCTTCGGGCAGCTGCGGAGCCGGCCGCTCCAGCGCATCGCCGCCGTTGAACTGGATGGCGTGCTCCACCCCTGCGCGCTGCGCGTTGCGGCGCGCGAAGTCGACCATGCGAAACGACACATCGCTCGCGTAGATCGGCACCGCACTCGCGTGGATGCGCGACTGCGCATGGCTCTTGAGCCGCTGCCACTGCGCACGGCTGTCGGCGTCGGCGAAGGGCAGCAGGCGCTCGAAGGCGAAGCGGCGCTTCAGGCCGGGCGCCACGCCGCAGGCGATCTGCGCTGCCTCGATGGCGATCGTGCCGGAGCCGCAGCACGGGTCGTGCAAGGCGCCACCCGCCTCGGGCGTGCCTCGCCAGCCGGCGGCCGCGAGCATCGCCGCGGCGAGTGTTTCCTTGAGCGGGGCCTCACCCTTGTCTTCGCGCCAGCCACGCTTGAAGAGCGCTTCGCCGGAGGTGTCGACGTAGACCGAAGCGTGGGTTTCGCCGAGGTGCAGCGAGAGGGGCAGGTCGGGGTGGCGCGTGTCGACGCTCGGGCGCTCGCCGGTCGCGTCGCGCAGCACGTCGCAGACTGCGTCTTTCACGCGAAGCGCGACGAAGTTCAGGCTGCGCAGCGGGCTGCGGTGGGCGGTGGTGTCCACACGCAGCGTGTGCTGCGGGGTGATCCATTGCGTCCAGTCCACACCTCGGGCCAGCGCGTAGATGTCGTCTTCGGCGAAGTACGGGCCCGAGGCCACTTCGGCCAGCACACGCTGCGCGAGGCGGCTTTCCAGGTTGAGCGCCATCACGTCGGCCGGGTCGCCATCGACGCCCACGCCCCCACGGCCGACATGCACCTCGCGGCCCGGCAGGATGCGCTTCACCTCGTCGGCCAGCAGCGGCTCGACACCGGCCGCGCAAGGCAGGAAGAGTGGCAGCGCCATTAGCTTGTCACCTCACATCGCCTTTCGCAGGTTGGCCGGTGCGATGCGCAGCGCTTCGCGGTACTTCGCGACCGTGCGTCGCGCCACCTGGATGCCCTGCTCTTCGAGCATCTTCGAGAGCTGGCTGTCCGACAGCGGCTTGGCGGTGTCTTCGGCGGCCACGAGCTGCTTGATGAGCGCCCGCACCGCGGTGCTCGACGCGTTGCCGCCGGCCTCGGTGTTGAGCGAGGAGCCGAAGAAGTACTTGAGCTCGAAGGTGCCGAACATCGTCGCCATGTACTTGGCGGTGGTCACGCGCGAGATGGTCGACTCATGCAGGCCGAGCTCGTCGGCGATCTCGCGCAGCACCAGCGGCTTCATCGCGATCTCGCCGTGGGTGAAGAAACTCTTCTGGCGCTCGACGATGGCCTGGCTCACACGCTGGATGGTGTCGAAGCGCTGCTGGATGTTCTTCATGAACCAGCGCGCTTCCTGCAGACGCGAGCTCAAAGCCCCGTTGGCACCGCCCGCGCCGCGGTTGCCGCGGATGGCCTGTGCGTAGAGGTCGTTGATGCGCAGCTTGGGCATCACCTCCGGGTTGAGCACCACCTTCCAGTTGCGACCCGCCTTCTGCACGATCACGTCGGGCACGATGATGTTGGCCTCGGCACGCGCGAACTGGCGGCCGGGCTTGGGCTCGCAGGTCACGATCAGCGCCTGCGCTTCCTTGATGAGGTCTTCGTCGGCGCCGGTGGCGGCCATGAGCTTCTTCAGGTCGCGCCGGGCGAGCAGCTCCAGGTGCTGCTTGCAGATCATGATGGCGATCATCTGCGCCTCGCAGCGCGGCGTGGCGCGCAGCTGAAGCGACAGGCATTCGGAGAGGTCGCGTGCGCCCACGCCGAGCGGCTCCATGTTCTGCAGCCACTTGAGGGCGCAGCGCAGGCGCTCGAGCAGCTCTTCGCGTTCCTCTTCGCCTTCGGCGAGGCTCGCGGCGATGTCTTCCAGAGGATCGTCGAGGTAGCCGTCGTCGTTGAGCGACTCGATCAGCACCTTCACCGCGGCGGTGTCTTCGCCGGACAGGCGCATGCCCAGCAGCTGGCGATGCAGGTGGTCCTGCAGGCTCTCGCCGACGTTGTTGCGCTCGTGGGGGTCGAAGTCGTCGTTGTCGTTGTTGCTCGACGAGCTGCTGCTCGGCTGCTCGCGGATGCCGTCGAAATCGTCGCGCTCGGTGCCGTTCTCCCAGTCGTCGCGCTCGGTGGCACCGAGTTCGACGTTGTCGACGCCGGGGGTGTCGTCGCTGCCGCCGGAGTCGACTTCGCTGGCGCGCTCGGTCTCGCGCTCGCCGGCCTGCTCGGACGCACTCAGGCGCTCGGTCATCGGCTCGAACGCGGGGCCGCTGTCCTCTTCCACTTCAAGGAAGGGGTTGGCCTCGAGCATCTGCTCGACTTCCTGGTGCAGCTCGAGCGTCGAGAGTTGCAGCAGCCGGATGGACTGCTGCAGTTGCGGCGTGAGCGCGAGATGCTGGGAAAGGCGGACCTGCAGGGACGGCTTCATGCTCGACCCCTACATGCGGAAATGTTCTCCGAGGTAGACCTTGCGGACGTCGGCGTTCTCGACGATCTCCGTTGGTGTTCCCTCGGCCAACACCCGGCCTTCGCTGATGATGTAGGCGCGGTCGCAGATGCCCAGCGTCTCGCGCACGTTGTGGTCGGTGATCAGCACGCCGATGCCACGCGCCTTCAGGAAACCGATGATGCGCTGGATCTCCAGCACGGCGATCGGGTCGACACCGGCGAACGGCTCGTCGAGCAGGATGAAGCGCGGCTGCGTGGCCAGCGCGCGGGCGATCTCGACACGGCGGCGCTCGCCGCCCGACAGCGCCGGGGCCGGACTTGCGCGGAGCTTCTCGATGCTGAGGTCGTTGAGCAGGCCGTTGAGCAGCTGCTCGATGGTCGCCTTGGGCAGCGGCTTGCCGTCGGGCCCGTGCTGCAACTCAAGCACGGCGCGGATGTTCTCTTCCACCGTGAGCTTGCGGAAGATCGACGCCTCTTGCGGCAGGTACGACAGCCCCATGCGCGAGCGCTGGTGGATCGGCAAGCGCTCGATGCGCTCACCGTCGATGGTGATCTGGCCGGCGTCGGCCCGTACCAGGCCCACGATCATGTAGAAGCTCGTGGTCTTGCCGGCGCCGTTGGGGCCGAGCAGGCCCACCACCTCGCCGCTGCGCACGCCCAGGCGCACGTCTTTCACCACCTTGCGGGCACCGTAGGTCTTCTGCAGGCCCGCCGCCTCCAGCTGGCTGGTGCTCGCGCCTCGCTCGGGCGCCGCGGCGGCGGCGTTCAACGGCGTGCTCCCGGGGGCACGGCTGAGGCGGCCTCGGCCGCCGCCGGGCTGTCCTGGCGCGGCGAGAGCACGGCGCGCACGCGGCCGGTCGGGTTGCCGGGGGTCACGGCGGACGCGCCGCCGGCCACGGTGAAGAGTTCGGCGGTGTTGTCGTAGGTGATCTGCGCGCCGCTCACCTCGTCGGCCACCGTCTTGCCGCGCAGGCGTTTCACCGACGCCTTGCCGGTGAAGCGGATGGTGTCGGCCTTGCTGTCGTATTCCAGCTTCTCGGCCTCGCCTTCGATGTACTCGTCGACCCCCTCGCGCTTCTGGCGGAAGGTGGCAAGCGCGCCGGGTGCCCCGAGGGCCGTGGCGTGGTGGTAGCCATCGGGCGTCTCGCGCACCTCGATGCGGCCGGCGCGGATGCTCATCGTGCCCTTGCTCACCACCACATTGCCGTTGAAGACGACGATCTGGTTCTGCAGGTCGACCTTGCCCGGCTGGTCGGACTCGACCTCCATCTTCTGGAAGCGATCGGCCTTCTCGGCCTGGGCGGGCAGCACGATGCTGCACAGCAACAAGCCCGTGACCAGCCAGTGGCGGGCTTTCGAACTGACCAAAATGGGGGATGAAAGATGGCTCATGGCGGCATGAAACTTGCAGGCCATTCTAGCCACAGATCCGCGGAACACGCCCGGATCGCAGGGAAAAAAGGCCGCTTCCCAGCGGCCTTTTCACGCAGAACCGATCAGCCCTTGCGCAGCGTCTGCACCAGGTATTCGGTGACCTGCAAGGCCTTCTCCGGCGTGCCGGCGATGGTGCCCGAGGTGAAGAACTTGCCGTGGATGCCCATGGCGGGCACGCCGTCGATCTTGTAGGCGTCGGCCAGGCGGGTCGCCTGTTTGGCCTTGGTCTGCACCGCGAAGGAGTTGAAGACCTCGAGGAATTGCGCCTTGGGCACGCCGTTCTTTTCCATGAAGGCGACCATCTGGTCGGGCTTCTCCAGCGGGGCGCGCTCGTTGTGGATGGAATAGAAGACCTTGCGGTGCAGCGCCTCGACCTTGCCCAGCGCTTCGATCGCGTAGAAGAACTGCTGCTGCGGCGCATACATCTCGCGGAAGGCCACCGGCACGCGGCGGAAGGCCACGTCGGCGGGCAGCTTCTTCTGCCAGGCGTCGAGGTTGGGCTCGAAGGCGGCGCAGTGCGGGCAGTTGTACCAAAAGAACTCGATGACCTCGATCTTGCCGGCCGGGGCGCTCACGGGCGCCGGCGACCCCAGCTTCACGTATTGCTTGCCTTCGACAGGCTTTTCCTGCGCCAGCGCGGGCAGGCTGGCCGACAGGGCGGTGGCACCGAGCCCCAGGCCCATCAGGTGTGCAGAGAAGTCGCGACGGTTCATGTGGTGTGTGAGTTGGGGTGATTGGACGGGGTGTGGAGTACAGCTGGCCTCGATTGGTTCAAACCTTCATGTCTGGATCATTTCTGGACCTGCACCAGCGCCGACTCCACGCCGGTGCTTTCGAGCTTTTCCTTCACTTGTGCGGCTTCTTCCTTCTTGTCGAAGGGCCCGAGCCGCACGCGGTACACCGTGCGGCCGGACTGCTCGCGCTCGGTGACCTTGGCCTGGTAGCCCGACATCGCCAGCTTCGCGCGCTGGGCCTCCGCATCTTCGATGCGCCCGAAGGCGCCGGCCTGGATGAAATAGCTCAACGCATCGCTGCCGGGTTTGGTGGACGCGTCGGGCGGCAACTTGCCCGCCAGGATGGCCGCCGGGTCGGGCTTGGTTGCGCTCGCGGCCGCATTGGGTGCGCCACCGGGCGGCAGCACGGCCGACCCGGCCGGCGGCGGGCTCACCACGCCGCTGGAGGTGGCGCCGGGGCGCGCCACCGGCACCTTGTTGTAGAGCGAGCTGTTCGGATCCCAATTCTTGTTTTTCTCGGCTTCGGCGGCGTCCTGCTCGGCGGTGCGCTGCGGCACCTTGTTGACGAAGGGCACCGGCACCTTGGCGATGTAGAGCGCGACGCCGAGCGCCAGCGCCAGACCGACCAGCAGGCCGACGATCAGGCCCAGCACGAAGCTGCCGCGCTGGCGGCCAGGGGTGCTACGAACAAGCTTTTTCATTCGGTCTCCGTCACATCTTGTCGGGGTGGCTCACGCCGAGGAGCGTGAGGCCGTTGCGCAGCACCTGGCGTGTCGCAGCCAGCAGCGCCAGCCGGGCCCGGGTGAGCGCGGCGTTGTCGTCCAGCAGGAAACGCTCGGCGGCATAGTAGCTGTGGAAGCTGGCCGACACGTCGCGCAAATAGAAGGCCACATCGTGCGGCGCGAGGTCGTTGGCGGCACGCTCCAGCATCTCGGGGTATTCGGCGAGCTTTTGCATCAGCGCCACCTCGGTCGGCGCGCCGAGCAGCGCGAAGTCGGCTTGCGCCAGGTCTTCGTCGGCACGCTGCGCCAGCACCGAGCAGATGCGCGCATGCGCGTACTGCACGTAGAACACCGGGTTCTCGTCGTTCTGCTTGAGCGCGAGGTCCACGTCGAAGGTGAACTCGGTGTCGGCCTTGCGGCTGATGAGGAAGAAGCGCACCGCGTCGCGGCTCGTCCACTCGATGAGGTCGCGCAGCGTCACGTAGCTGCCCGCTCGCTTGCTGATCTTCACCTCGGCGCCGTCGCGCACCACGCGCACCATGGTGTTGAGCACGTAGTCGGGGTAGCCCTTGGGAATTCCCACACCCATGCCTTGCAGGCCGGCGCGCACGCGCGCGATGGTGCCGTAGTGGTCGGTGCCCTGGCAGTTGATCACCTTGGTGAAGCCACGCTCCCATTTGCTCACGTGGTAGGCCACGTCGGGCACGAAGTAGGTGTAGGTGCCGTCGGACTTGCGCATCACGCGGTCCTTGTCGTCACCGTCGTCGGTGGTCTTGAGCCACAGCGCGCCTTCATGCTCGTAGGTCTTGCCGGCGGCGATGAGCTTCTGCACCGTGGCCTCGACCTTGCCGTCGGTGTACAGGCTCGACTCGAGGAAGTAGTGGTCGAACTTCACGCCGAAGGCCTGCAGGTCGAGGTCCTGCTCGTGGCGCAGATAGGCCACGGCGAACTGGCGGATGTTGTCGAGGTCGTCGGGGTCGCCCGAGGCGGTGAACTCGCGGTCGTCGGCCTTGATGGTCTTCTTCGCGAGGTAGTCGGCCGCCACGTCGGCGATGTAGTCGCCGTTGTAGGCGTTCTCGGGCCACTCGGCGTCGCCGGGCTTCAGGCCCTTGATGCGTGCCTGTGTCGACATCGCCAGCGTGGCGATCTGCACGCCGGCGTCGTTGTAGTAGAACTCGCGCTGGACCTTCCAACCTTGTGTCTCGAAGAGGTGGCAGATCGAGTCACCGAGGGCGCCCTGGCGCGCGTGGCCCACGTGCAGCGGGCCGGTCGGGTTGGCCGAGACGAACTCGACCATCAGCTTCTGCCCGTTGGCACTCTTGCGGCCGAAGTCTTCGGCCTCGCGCAGCACCTGCGGCACGATGGCCTGCTTGGCAGCGGCTTTCAGGCGCAGGTTGATGAAGCCGGGGCCGGCGATCTCCATCGCGTCGACCCACTGCTGCACCGCGGCGCGTTGCTGCAGTGCGGCGATCAGCGCCTGCGCGAATTCGCGCGGGTTCTTCTTGAGCGGCTTGGCCAGCTGCATCGCAGCCGTGCAGGCCAGGTCGCCATGGGCGGCTTGTTTGGGCGACTCGAACGCCGCGGGCACCGCGGTGCCGGGCGCAAGTTCGGCGAGCGCTTCGGCCAGCGCGGCGAGCAGCTCCTGTTTGGCTTGGATCATCGGCGGATTCTAAGTGGGCACACCCGGCCTCCCGCACTGCACAAGAGCGACCTCGCGCGGTGTTTGACCCAGGGAAAATGGGCTACGTTTTGTGCTCAATTTGGCAAGCAGGGCCTTGGCGCCGGTGCCAAGATGGCAGCTCCCATGTCGTCGTTCTCGCCCTCGTTCACCCCCGTTCCCAGCACCTCGCCCAGCGGGTTCGGCGGCTTGCCGTTGCCCACGCAGATCGGCAAGTACCCGGTGCTGCGCCGGCTCGGCGAAGGTGCGACCAGCGAGGTCTTCCTCGCGCGTGACGACTTCCACCAGCGCGACGTCGCCATCAAGCGCGTGCGCGCCGGTGCCACCAACGACCCCGGCGACGGCCGCTACTTCGAGCGCTTCTTCGCCGCCGAGGCCGCACTCGTGGGCCGCTTGAAGCACCCGAACGTGGTGCAGATCTACGACGCGGTCGTCGACCCCGCCGACTCCTACCTCGTGATGGAGTACGTGAACGGTACGACGCTGCGCCCCTACTGCCGCGCCGACCAGCTGCTGCCGCTGGAGCTCATCGTCGAAATCGGCTTCAAGTGCGCGATGGCACTCGGCTACGTGTACCGCCAGGGTTTGATCCACCGCGATGTGAAGCCGGCCAACCTGCTGGCCGTCATCACCAACGGCCACATCACCGACGTGAAGATCAGCGACTTCGGCAGCGCGCTCAACATGGCGAGCGAGACGACGCAGGTCTACCGCGTGGGGTCGCTCGCCTACATGTCGCCCGAGCAGCTCGACGGCAGCCAGCTCGATTGCCGCGCCGACATGTACTCGCTCGGCGCCGTGCTCTACCACCTGATCGCTGGCCGGCCGCTCTTCGACTCGACCTCGCAGTCGGCCATGATGAACCAGATCTACAGCGCCGAGCCCACGCTGTTGAGCAGCCTGCGCTCAGGCGTGGGGCCGGGTGTCGACGGCGTGATCCTGTCGGCCGTGGCCAAGCGCCCCGAAGACCGCTACGCGAGCTGGGACGACTTCGCCCAGGCGCTCTCCGGCCTCATCACCACGCAGCAGGTGCCGCGGGGCCACCTGCAGGGCGTGCTCGACTCCGAGCGCTTCAACCTCTTGCGCAGCCTCGACTTCTTCTCCAACTTCGGCGACGTGGAGCTGTGGGAAGTGGTGCACCGCGCGAAGTGGCAGCGCTTCCCTTTCGGCCATGCGCTCTACACCAAGGGCGAGGAGGGCAACACCTTCCACATCATTGCCCAGGGCGAGGTGGAGGTGTACCGCGACGGCGACAAGGTGGCCCAGCTCGGTGCGGGCACCTCGGTGGGCGAGATGGCGTACCTGGCGCCCAGCCCGGAGCTGCGCCGCCACAGCACCAACGTGATCGTCACCGACCCGGCCACCACGATCTCCTTCACGCCCGACACGCTTGCGCAGGTCAGCCCGAATTGCCGGCACCTGTTCGACGAGGCGTTCATCCGTGTGCTGGTGCGTCGCCTTCACGTCGCGCATGAGGCGCTCGCCCACCCCCGCCGCATCCTCTGATCTGCGTCAGCCGCACAACGCGCTGTTGCGTTGTAGCCCTTGCTGGGCCTCTGGGGCAGTGCTTCAATCCGACCCGGCGAAACCCTCGTCAACACCCCACCGGGAAGGAAGGACTACTCCATGAAGACACTTCTCAGCGCGATCGCCCTGGCCGTGGCCGGCTTCGCAGGCTCCGCACACGCCGCCGATGCGGCCTCGGGCCCCACCAAGCAGCAGAACAAGATGGTTTCCTGCAACAAGGAAGCCGGCGACAAGAAGGGCGACGAGCGCAAGGCGTTCATGTCCGACTGTCTGAAGAAAGAGAAAGACGCAAAGACCGCGCAGCAGAACAAGATGAAGACCTGCAGCGCCGACTTCAAGGCGACCAAGAAGCCCGGCAGCGAGCGCCAGGCCTTCATGAAAGAGTGCCTCTCGAAGTAAGCCGACGGCCCTCGATCCAACGCCCGGCATCGCCGGGCGTTTTTCATGGCGTGCTCACCGTCTTCCAGTACGCCGCGTCGCCATAGGTCTGCTTCAGGTGGTCGACCCACAAGCGCACGCGCAGCGGCAGGTGCTTGCGCTGCGCGAACACGGCGTAGATGCCGTTGGGTGGCGCAGCGTACTCGTCGAGCACGCTCACCAGGTCGCCGCTCGCGAGGTGGCTTTCCACCTCCCAGGTCGAACGCCACGCCAAGCCGAGGCCAGCGAGACACCAGTCGTGCAGCACCTGCCCGTCGTTGCACGAGAGTCGCCCGGTCAGGCGCAGGTGGTTCACCTCGCCATCGAGCGTGAAGGCCCAGCCGCGGGTCTGGCTGGCCTCGGTGCTCAAGGTGAGGCAGTCGTGTTGGGCAAGGTCGTTCGGGTGCTTCGGCGTGCCGGCGCGGGCCAGGTAGCTCGGTGACGCCACGCACAGCCGCCGGTTGTCGGCCAGGCGCACGCTGACGAGGCTGCTCTCGGGCAGGTCGCCCACGCGCACGGCGCAGTCGTAGCCCTCGTTCACGATGTCCACCAGCCGGTCCGACAGGTTGAGCGACACGTTCACGTCCGGGTGCTGGGCCACGAAGCCGGGCACCAGCGGCGCCACGTGGCGGCGCCCGAAACCGGCCGGCGCGGTGATACGCAAGTAGCCACTGGCTTTCACGCCACCGGCGCTGACGCTCGCCTCGGCCGTGGCCAGGTCGGCCAGCAGGCGCTGGCAGTCTTCGAGGAAGGCGCTGCCCTCGTGGGTGAGCGTGATGCGCCGGGTGGTGCGCACGAGCAGCTTCACGCCGAGCCGCTCTTCCAGCGCATCGATGCGCCGGCCCACCACCGCCGGGGCGATGCCCTCGGCGGCGGCGGCAGCGGTCAGGCTGCCCTTGGCGGCCACCGCGACGAAGGATTCGAGTTGTTTGAGCTTGTCCATGGAAGGCGGAGATTACCCCCTTCCAAGTCATGAATCCCGAACTTCGAGCCCACTTACTCTCTCCAGCGAGATCGAATAGATTGGCGCCTTTCGTCTTTTTGCACCGCACATAAAAGGAGAGGGCTCATGTCCGCACGCACCACCGTCCACGGCCTGCAGGTCGATTCCAACCTGCACCGCTTCATCGAAACCGAGGTGCTGCCCGGCACGGGCGTCGCCGCTGCCGATTTCTGGAAGGGCTTCGACGCCATCGTGCGCGACCTCGCGCCGAAGAACATCGCCCTGCTGGCCGAGCGCGACCGCCTGCAGACCGAGATGGACCAGTGGCACACCGCCAACCCCGGCCCGATCTCCAACATGAAGGCCTACCGCGCCCACCTCGAGAAGATCGGCTACCTCGTGCCCCCGCCCAAGAAGGCCAAGGCCACGACCAAGAACGTCGACGCAGAACTGGCGACGCAGGCCGGCCCGCAGCTGGTGGTGCCCATCCTCAATGCGCGTTATGCGCTCAACGCCGCCAACGCCCGCTGGGGTTCGCTGTACGACGCGCTCTACGGCACCGACGCCATCAGCGAAAAGGATGGCGCCGAGCGTGCCGGGGCCTACAACCCGGTGCGCGGCGCCAAGGTCATCGAGTACGCCCGCTACGTGCTCGATCGCACCGCGCCGCTGAAGAAGGGCTCGCACATCGACTCCGTGGGCTACGCCGTCGGAGACGGCAAGCTCGTCGTCACACTCAAGAACGGCAAGACCACCGGCCTCGAAGAGAAGGACCAGTTCGTCGGCTACCAGGGTGACGCAAAGTCGCCCACGTCGGTGCTGCTCGCGCACAACGGCCTGCACCTCGACATCCGCATCGACCGCAACACCCCCATCGGCAAGACCGACCCTGCCGGCGTGAGCGACCTGGTGCTCGAAGCCGCGCTCTCGACCATCCTCGACCTCGAGGACTCCGTCGCCGCGGTGGACGCCGAAGACAAGCTGCTGGCCTACAGCAACTGGCTCGGCATCCTGAAGGGCACGCTGACCGAAGAGGTGAGCAAGGGCGGCAAGACCTTCACCCGCGGCCTGAACGAAGACCGCGTGTACACCGCACCGAAGGGCAAGGGCGAAGTGGTGCTGCATGGCCGCTCACTGCTCTTCGTGCGCAACGTGGGCCACCTGATGACCAACCCGGCGATCCTCTACGGTGACGGAAAGGAAATTCCGGAAGGCATCATGGACGCGGTCGTCACGACCACGATCGCGCTGCACGACTTGAAGCGCACCGGCAACAAGAAAATCCGCAACTCGCGCACCGGCAGCGTCTACATCGTGAAGCCGAAGATGCACGGCCCCGATGAAGTGGCCTTCGCCGCCGAACTCTTCAGCCGCGTTGAGCAACTGCTGGGCCTTGCCGACAGCACCGTGAAGCTCGGCATCATGGACGAGGAGCGCCGCACCAGCGTCAACCTCAAGGCCTGCATCGCCGCGGCTGCCAGCCGCGTCGCCTTCATCAACACCGGCTTCCTCGACCGCACCGGCGACGAGATGCACACCGCGATGCTGGCCGGTCCGATGATGCGCAAGGGCGACATGAAGACCAGCGCCTGGATCCAGGCCTACGAGAAGAGCAACGTGCTCGTCGGCCTCGGCATGGGCCTGCGTGGCCGCGCACAGATCGGCAAGGGCATGTGGGCCATGCCCGACCTGATGGCCGGCATGCTGGAGCAGAAGATCGTGCACCCCAAGGCCGGCGCCAACACCGCCTGGGTGCCTTCGCCGACGGCCGCCACGCTGCACGCCCTGCACTATCACCAGGTGAAGGTGAGCGACGTGCAGAAGCAACTGGAAAAGACCGACGCCGACGAGATGCGCGACGAGCTGCTCAAGGGCCTGCTGCAAGTTCCGGTGGTGAAGGAAGCGACTTGGTCGGCCGCCGAGCGTCAACAAGAGCTCGACAACAACGTGCAGGGCATCCTCGGCTACGTGGTGCGCTGGATCGACCAGGGCGTGGGCTGCTCCAAGGTGCCCGACATCCACAACGTCGGCCTGATGGAAGACCGTGCCACGCTGCGCATCAGCAGCCAGCACATCGCCAACTGGCTGGAGCACAAGGTCGTGACCGAGAAGCAGGTGCGCGACACCTTTGAACGCATGGCGACGGTGGTCGACAAGCAGAACGCCGGTGACCCGCTCTACAAGAAGCTCGCGGGCAACGCGAAGACTTCGATGGCCTACCAAGCGGCGCTCGACCTCGTCTTCAAGGGCAAGGAACAGCCGAGCGGCTACACCGAGCCGTTGCTGCATGCGTGGCGCTTGAAGTTGAAGGCGGCTTCGCGCTGATTCTTCTTCGTTGATTGAAAGCGGCGTCCATTGGGGCGCCGTTTTTCTTTGTGTGCGTGGATTGGCGCGACGAGAAGGGTTTGGGGACGCGGATTCCTCCATGTCCCCCGGGCTGGGCTTGCAGCCCAGCCCTCCTCCTTTACTTACGGAATCCGCGTCCCCAAACCCTTCTCGCGACACACGGTGCCCTGCGTTAGTTTTCGAGCGGGCACGGTGCGTCGCGCCAAGGGGCTGGGGTGAGTGAATCCCGCAGGTAAAGGAGGAGCGTTTGATCGCGGGAGCGATCAAACGCGGGGGACACGGAGGGATTCACTCACCCCAGCCCCTTGGCGCCGCTCCGAACAACGAAGCAGGGAAACTCCCTCCCCGGTTGGCACAGCACGCCAGCCTTTGGCGCGGATTGCCACTTACGCCAACCACGCCGCAGTTCAAGAATTTCTCCATCAACGTATCGACCCGTCAGTGGCCGAGCGGTGATCGTCATCGCCGGGAGAGCGTGACGCAGCTCACCCCAAACAGGAGACAAATCCATGACCTTTCGCCATCGCCTGATGCGCGGCCTGTGCAGTGCCGCGCTCGCTGCAGGCCTTTCGTTCGGCGCCGCCACGCACGCCGTTGCCGCCGACACCTACACCCAGACCAAGTACCCCGTCGTGCTCGTGCACGGCGCCTTCGGCTTCGATGCCATCGGGCCGGTGAGCTACTGGTACGGCATCGTGAGCGCGCTCCGCAGTGGCGGCGCCACCGTCTACACACCGAGCGTGTCGGGGGCGGAAACGTCCGAAGCGCGCGGTGAACAACTGCTGCGCGCATTGCGCTCGTACAAGGCCGCCTACGGCCACCAGAAGTTCAACCTCATCGGCCACAGCCACGGCGGGCCCACCGCACGCTACGTCGCGGCAGTTGCACCTGAACTCATCGCCTCGGTGACGACGGTCGGCTCGCCGCACGCCGGCAGCAAGGTGGCCGATGCGATCGAGACCGTGACCTCGTGGACTGGCACCACCGGCTTCGCCGCCACGCTCGCCAACGGCCTTGCCGCCACCATCGCCTTCCTCTCCGGCTCGCCGACGCTGCCGCAGGATGCGCTGGGCTCGCTCAAGTCGCTCAGCACGCGGGGTGCGGCCGACTTCAACCGGCGCTTTCCGCAAGGCAAGCCCACCTCGTCGTGCGGCCAGGGCCCGGCCTCGGTGAACAACATCCGCTACTGGTCGGTCGGCGGCACGAGCGTCGCGACCAACGTGCTCGACGTGAGCGACGCGCTGCTGGTGGGCAGCAGCGTGGTCTTCGGCTTCGAGCAGAACGATGGTCTCGTGGGCCAGTGCTCCAGCCACTGGGGCACGGTGCTTAAAGACAACTACGCATGGAACCACCTCGACGAGGTGAACCAGGCCTTCGGCCTGCGGGGCCTCTTCTCGCAGGACCCGGTGGCGTTCTATCGCGCCCAGGCCAACCGCATCAAGTCGGCCGGCCTGTGATGCTCGCGCGGCACCGTTGGCTCTACGGCGCGGTGCCGCTCGCACTTGCATTGGTGTGGGCCGCCTACGGGTGGCTCTCATCCGAAGACGGCCAGCGGCCACAAGCGGCTGCGCCGGTCTTCACCGACTGGAACTTCAGCCCCTACGCACGCGGCGAGCCGCTGCCAGCCGTGCAGCACAACGCCGATGCGGCGCGCGCCGCCGATGCCGCACGCGCCCACGTGCAAACCGTCCTCGAGCGCGGCTCGCTGCGCGAGTCGGAGCTCGATGGCGACTGGGGCCGCTGGGTCGATGGGCAACTGCAGCCGAGCCGAACGCTCCGCCAGCGCTTCGACTACCTGCTCACCTCGCTCGGCGAAGCCGACCCCGCGCAACTGCGCCACTGGATCGAGCAGGAAGTCACCGCACAGAAAAGCGCTGCCGCCGCACGCCAGGTGCTGGCCGTATGGGACCGCTACATCGCCCTGCAGCAACACCGCTTCCGCCACGCACCGAACGTGGCCGACCCGACGACCTGGGCCGCTGCGCTGGCCGAGCGCAGCCAGGTGCGCCAACAGCTGCTGGGCCGCGACTGGGCGCAGGCGTTCTACGCCGACGAAGAAGCCGCCTTCGCGCAGCACATCGAACAACGCAAGGCCGGTGTGAGCGTCGAACCCGAGCACACCGCCTTGCTCGTCGCCAACGCCAACACGAACGCCGACCAGCTGCATGCCCAACGTGTGCAACAACTGGGGGCCGACGCTGCCGAGCGCCTGCGCAACGAAGACCAGGCCTGGGCCGATTGGGAGCGCCGCCTCGCCGCCGCACAGCAGACGCTGAACACACTCGCCGCGGCCCCGAACTTGTCGGCCCCGCAACGCCAGCAGGCGCAGGAAGACCACCTCGCCCAACACTTCAGCGGCTCGGAGCTGCAACGCGCGCGCGCCTTGTTGCTGAAAGAACGCTGACGCCACAATCGCGGGCGTGACGACTCTCACCGCCCGCCTGCTGCGCCTGCTGCTGACCGTGATGCTGGCGTGCGCGACCCACGCCCACGCTGCCGACGGCTACACCGCCACGCGCTACCCGATCGTGCTGGTGCATGGCCTCTTCGGCTTCCACACCATCGGGCCGCTCGACTACTTTCACGGCATCGCCGATGCGTTGCGCGAGGGCGGCGCCACGGTTTACGCGCCGGCGGTGTCGGCAGCGAACCTGTCCGAAGTGCGCGGCGAGCAGTTGCTGCAGGAACTGCTCGCGCTGAAGGCCGCCTACGGCCACGAGAAATTCCACCTGATCGGCCACAGCCACGGCGGCCCCACCGCGCGCTATGTCGCCGCTGTGGCGCCCGAGCTCGTGGCCTCGGTGACCACCATCGGCTCGCCGCACACCGGCAGCAAGACCGCCGATGCGATGAAGGACCTCTCGCGCAGCAGCAGCGTGCCGGCATGGCTGGCCAACACCTTGTCGGGCGCCCTGTCGTGGCTCGCGGGGCAGCCGAGCCTGCCGCAAGACGCGCTGGGCGCGCTGGCCTCACTCGACAGTGCCGGCGCCGCCGTGTTCAACCGCCGCTTCCCGCAGGCCATGCCGTTCACGCCCTGCGGCGAAGGGGCGGCGGTAGTCAACGGCGTGCACTACTTTTCGATGAGTGGCACGCGCGTCACCACCAACGCGCTCGACGCCAGCGACGCCGTGCTGGCCATCACCAGCCGCGACTTCGGTGACGAACCCAACGACGGGCTCGTCGGCCGCTGCTCCAGCCACTGGGGCACGGTGCTGCGCGACGACTACGAGTGGAACCACCTCGACGAGGTGAACCAGGCGCTGGGCCTGCGCGCGCCACTGTCGCCCGACCCGCTGGCGGTCTACCGGCTGCACGCCAACCGCTTGCGCAAGCTGGGGCTGTGACGATGAAGCGCGTGCTGATGCTGTGCCTGCTCACCACCGGCCTCGCCGCGTGTGCCGCGCCGCCCGCCCATGCCCCGCGCAGCGTGGATGACGTGCGCGCCCGCGGCTCGCTGCGCGGCACCGACCTCGACGGCGCCTGGGCCGCACCCGGCCAGCGCCGCGAGGCCGAATCGCTGCTGCTGCGCCGCTTCGACCACCTGCTCACCGCGCTCGGCGAGACCAGCCTGCCCGAGCTGCGCCGTTTCATCGAACGTGAGGTGACGCGCGAGCGTGGCGCCACCGTCGCCACGGAAACGCTGGCCGCGTGGGACGCCCACCTCGCCGTGCTGCGCGGCGAGCCGCAGGCGCAGCTGCCGAACAACCCGGCGCCCGAGGCCACACCGCCCACGCCGAAGCGGCCCACCGCCGCTCCCCGCGCGCTGCTCATCCCCGACCCGCCCGCCACCGAGGCCGACGCCCAGGCATTGCACACCCAGCGTGCCAGCCAGTTCGGAGCCGCCGCGGCGGAGCGGCTGCGCGCCCAGGACCTTGCCCGCTGGGACTGGACGCGCCGGCTCGACGAGGCCCGGGCCGCCTTGCAGCCCTTGCCGGCCGCGGCGCAAGAGGCCGAACTCGCGCACCGCTTCAAAGGGCCCGAGCTGCAGCGCGCACGGGCCCTGCTGCTCAGAGAGCGCTGACACCACCCGCCGCGTGACCGTCGACGCCGGTGGGCGCGCTGCGATGCGGCGCGAGCGGCAGGAACACCTGCACGGTGGTGCCCTCCGAACTCTCGATGCGCAAGCGCGCGCCGATGCTGCGGGCACGCTTTTCCATGATGCCCACGCCCTTGCCGCGCGAGGCCGGCTGCTCCGACAGGCCACGTCCGTTGTCCTGCACCGTGATGTGAAGGTGGTCGGCGTCGCTCGTGAGCGTCACCGCGATGCGGGTGGCCTGCGAGTGCTTGAGCGCGTTGCTGAGACTCTCCTGCAGGATGCGCAGCAGCGGCAGCGCATGCGCGGCCGGGATCACGGCCGAGTCCTGCAGGCCGGCGCTGTGCCAGGTGAGCGTGATGCCGGCGGCACGCAGGCGCGGCGCCATGCGGAAGCGCAGGTTGCCGGCCATCACGGCAAACGCATCTTCGTCGCCCGACAGGCTGTCGATGGCCAGGCGCAGGTCGTCGATGCACTCGCGCAGCAGTGCACTCGTCTGCTGCGCATCGAGCTCGCCCCGCTCGCTGAGGGCCAGCGAGCTCACGAGCTGCGAGCCGAGGCCGTCGTGGATGTCTTGCATGATGCGCTGGCGCTCTTCCAGCGCCGCGCGCTCCCGCTCGCGCTGCTGGCTCTGCTCGTGCAGGCGTTGCAGGGTGAGCTGCTGCTCTTCGAGCTTGCGGGCCATCAGCTCGTTCTGCTGGCGCTGGGCGACGAGGAAGGTGGCGAAGTCCTTCACCAGCACCGCCACCATCGCCGTGAACCACAAGGGCGAGGTGGCCTGCGCCGAATAGCCGATGGCGCCGAACACACTCTGGCCGGTGGCCGACATGAGCAGGTCGGCGCCGCCGGTGAGGATGCCGGCCACGGCGGCGATCAGGTACACGCCGCGCCGCCAGTCCCACCGGCGCAGCAGCGCCCGCGCCAGCCGGAAGAGCGGGTACAGGCCGAGCGCGAGCAGCGCGCTGCCCCACACCGCCTCCAGGCGGCTCGAGTCCGTGCTGTTGTGAAGCCAGAGATCACCCAGGTACCACAGCGGCCCCACCATCGCCCACGCGACGCACAAGCGCCCGAAGCCCTGGCGCTCGGGCGCGGTCTCGAGCCACAGCACCAGCCAGCAGCAGGCGGCCACGCCCGAGATGCCGAGGATGCGCACGAAGAGCCAGTACGGGTACAGCGCGGCCGGCATCGGTGGCAGCAGGTAGGCGAAGCACACGTTGGCCCAGCTCAGCGCCGTCAGGCCCATCAGCAGGTAGCGCACCTCGCTGCGGCGCAACGCGAAGATGCCCATCAGCATCGCCGCGTTGACGAGCGCGAAGTCGAGGCCCACCTGGGCCATCGTGTTCTGCCAGAAGAAGCGGCGCTCGTAATGGGCGCGCACCAAGTCGAAAGGCCCCACCACCATGCCGGCCACGTGGACCATCGAGTCGTGCGTGGCCCATTCCATCTCGATCCGGTTGGGCCCGTTGCGCAGCAGCTCCACCGGCAGCACGAACATGTAGGGCCGCACGTTGAGCACGGCGGTCGTGGGCGTGGAGGTGGCCACGTCGCCGACCACCACGCCGTTCACCCGCACACGGGCGCCGTCGCTGAGCTGGTGGTGGTAGATCGCCCACAGCGGCGCGGCCGTCTTGTCGGGCAGATCGAACCCTGCTTCGAGCCGGTAGTGGCGGAAGACACGCGGCGCTCGCGTGAGCCGTGCCGGCAGCGTGGTCAGCTCCAGCGTCGAGCCGGCGTCGCCCAACTCATGCAGGGTGGCGTGGTCGATGCGCAGGGCCAGCGCCTCGGGCGACGCCGCCCGGGCCGGCGCGCAGGGCAGCGCGCCCATCACGAGCGCGAGGCACAGCGCCGCACCGCGCCACATCTAGAGAATTCCGCGCTGGCGTGCCTCGAAGACCGCCTCGCCGCGCGAGTGCACCTGCAGCTTGCGGTAGACGCGCCGCAGGTAGGCGGTGACGGTGTGCCATGACAGCGCGAGCACCTGCGCCACCTCGTCGTAGGTCATGCCTTTCTCGATGAGGCGCAGCACCTCCAGCTCGCGCTGGCTCAGCGGGTTGTCTTCCGGCGGCTCCTGCGCGCCGGCGGCCGGCTTCACGAAGCGCCGGATCACCGAGCGCGCCACTGACGGGCTGATCGGCGAGCCGCCTTCGAAGAGCTCGACGATGCGGCCCGCGATCTCGCTGCTCGGCGAGTCTTTCAGCAGGTAGCCCATTGCGCCGGCCTCCAGGCTCGTGAGCACGTGTTCGTCGTCGCCGAAGACGGTGACCACCATCGGCAGCGCGTCGGGGCATTGCCGCACCAGCCAGCGGATGAAGTCGCGCCCGTCGCGGTCGGGCAGGCCAAGGTCCACCAGGTACACATCGGCCTGGCGCTGCGCCACCAGGGCCATCGCCTCCGACACGCTGCCCGCCGAGAACTGCCACGACAGGCGCGGATGGGCGCGCACCGCGTCCTCGAAGCGCTGCCGCACCTCGCGTTCGTCTTCGACGATCGCCACGGCGATCGGCAGCGCGCTCGGCGGTGCGGTGGCGGTGTCAGCGTTCATGGATCGGCCCTCTCGATGGCGCGACGCTAGGGCTTCGACTGGCGGGCGTCAATCCAGTGCCGCGCCGTCGAAGCCGCGCTCACGCCACCTCGCGCTGCGCCCGGCCTTCGAGTTGGTCGAGGATGCGCGGCAGATGGTGCGTCGCCGCGCGGCGGCCGGCTTCATAGAGGTAGGGCAGCGCGCCGGTCTCCCACAGGCCCACCTTGCGCTCCAGGCCCAGTTCGATGCTGACGATGCGCTGGCCCCGCGCCACGGCGGCTTCGAGCCGCGCCTGCATCAGGTTGTTGATGAGCGAGGTGGTGGCCTGGGCGACCAGGCGCGAGGCGCGGTCGACACGCCGCGGCATTGCCCCTTCGAAGCCCAGCGCGAGGAT
The DNA here is from genome assembly GCF_032681285.1 of Piscinibacter gummiphilus. Taxonomy (NCBI): domain Bacteria; kingdom Pseudomonadati; phylum Pseudomonadota; class Betaproteobacteria; order Burkholderiales; family Sphaerotilaceae; genus Rhizobacter; species Rhizobacter gummiphilus. The sequence goes on along the minus strand of NZ_CP136336.1, from coordinate 317,641 downwards.
GACTTCGGCATCGCGGGCCGCATCGAGCGGCAAGGGGTCCGACACCACGCCGTCCACCAGGCGCCGCCCGTCGACCTCGACGCTCGGGAAGATGAAGGGCACGGCCATGCTCGCCAGCAGCGCCTGCGTGAGCAACCCTTCCGCCAGCACGACCGGCTTGCCCGTGGTGGCATCGGTGGCCGCCACCCGCAGCTGCGTGGGCAGCGATTCGATCTTGCGGCCACCGAAGGCCGCCTCCAGGCGCAGGGCGATGAGGCTGTTGTCGCGCAGCCCGAAGTCGGCATCGAAGCCCATCAGCTTGGGCGCCACCATCTGCGGGTAGGCGCGCCAGCGCGGCTGCTGCGTGAGCTCGGCCGACCACAGCGTGGTGGCGGCGTGCAGCGCGTCCTTCGGCGACATCTCCATCGCGATGGTGGCGCCGAAGAGCGCGCCCGAGCTGCAACCCACCACCAGGTCGGGCCAGATGCCTTCGTGGCGCAGGCGCTCGACGATGCCGACGGCCGCGATGCTGCGCACGCCGCCGCTGCCCAGCACCAGGGCCACGCGCGGGCGGCGCTTGGGGGGCTGCACCGGCACGCCAGCGCGCGGGTAGGCGGCGGCCACGGCGTGGCCGTTGAGGGGATGAGACGAAGGTGAAGAAGGGGTCTGGGGCTGCATGGCAGGAACTCCGAAAGCAGGTGAAGAAGGCGAACGAAGTATTCGTTTCACCCCGGGGCCTGTCTGCACCCAGCACTTGTGCACCAGGGGCCGGCATGTCGCAAGGCTTGGGGACACGCCGGCCTGCCGCCTTCATGACAGGCAGGGCACGAACCACCGCTTAGGATGCCGGGGTGTCCGGCCCCTCCCATCCCCACAGCCTTGCGCTGATGCAAGAGCGCCATGGCCCCGCCTACCGCTGGCGGGTGCTGATCACGGTGATGCTGGGCACGATGGCGTCGATCATGGCGTCGACCATCGTCAATGTGGCCCTGCCCGACATGAGCCATGTCTTCACGCTGGGCCAGGAACGGGCGCAGTGGCTGTCGGCCGGCTTCATGGCGGCCGTGACGGTGGCGATGCTGACCACGCCCTGGCTGCTCGGCCGTTTCGGCTACCGGCACACCTACTTCGCCGGCGTGTGGATGCTGCTCGTGGGCGGCATCGCGGGCGGCCTGAGTTCCAGCTTCGAGATGGTGCTCGCGATGCGTGTCATCGAGGGCCTCGCGGCCGGCATCATGCAGCCCATCCCGCCGGTGATCGTGCTGCACGTGTTCGGGCGCCAGGAGCAGGGCCGCGCGATGGGGCTCTTCGGCTTCGGCGTGGTGCTGGCACCGGCGCTCGGGCCGTCGATCGGCGGCATCCTGGTCGAGGCCTGGGGCTGGCGTTCGATCTTCTTCGTGGTGGTGCCGTTCTGCCTGGCAGCGTTTGCGATGGGGCGTGTCTACCTGCCGCACACCTCGCCCGGTGCCGAGTCGGTGAACCAGAGCGAGCGGCGTTTCGACCTGCCGGGGCTCGTGCTGCTGGCCATCGCGGTGGTCACCGGCATGAACGGCCTGGTGGAACTGCACAGCCCCACGCCGCATGCCTACGTGCTGCTGGTGGTCTCGGCGGTGACGGCGGGGGTCTTCATCTGGCGGCAACGCCATGCCGAGCACCCGCTGATGGAGTTCAAGCTCTTCGACATCCGCTCCTTCCGCATGGGCGCCTGTGTGGCCTTCATCTACGGCATGGCGCTCTTCGGCTCGACGTATCTCGTGCCGGTGTTCATGCAGATCGGCTTGAAGCTGCCGCCCTCGCAGGCGGGTGCGGTGCTGCTGCCGGCGGGCATCGTGCTCGCGTTCATGCTGCCGCTGGGCGGGCGGCTGGCCGACCATTACCCCTTCAACAAGCTGGTCGCCATCGGCATCACGCTGCTCACGCTGTCGTTCTGGCTGATGGCGCTCGTGGGCCTGCAGACCTCGCTGTGGGTCATCACGGCGTTTGCCATCGTCGGGCGCATCGGCCTCGGCACCGTGCTGCCCTCGCTCAACCTGGGCGCCATCCGCCGCCTGCCGATGGAGAACATCTCGCACGGCTCGAGCACCATCAACTTCCTGCGCCAGCTCGGCGGTGCGGTGGGCGTGGCGATGGCCGGCATCTTCCTCGAGTGGCGGCTCAAGGTGCACGTCGACGACCCCATGCGGGCGTTTCATCAGACGTTCGTGCTGCTCGGTGCGATCTGCGCACTGGCGATCGTGGCAGGCTGGCGCATGCAGCCGCCCGGCGCAGGCGTGGTGCGGCGTGATGCCGAGCCGCCCGCCAGCGAACACCAGCCGACCGACATCACCTGATCCCAGCCCCGCCTTGGGGTTTGCCCAGGTTGGACTTCGCGCTTTGCTTGGCCGATGCTTGATCGAGCCGTGCGACAGCAGCAGCACCCGGTGATCGCACGTCCCACAACAAGGAGACCCCACCGTGAGCACCAGCCTGAAGATCAACGGCAAGACGATGACCGTCAAGGCCGAACCCGACACCCCGCTGTTGTGGGTGATCCGCGATGAAGTCGGCCTGACCGGCACCAAGTTCGGTTGCGGCATGGCCTTGTGCGGCGCCTGCACCGTGCACCTCGACGGCCAGCCCGTGCGCTCGTGCCAGACCCCGCTGTCGGCCGCGGCCGGCAAGTCGGTCAACACCATCGAGAGCCTGTCGCGCAACAACACCCACCCGCTGCAGAAGGCCTGGATCGCGCACGACGTGCCGCAGTGCGGCTACTGCCAGAGCGGCCAGCTGATGAGCGCCGCCGCGCTGCTCAAGGCCAACAAGAACCCGAGCGATGCCGACATCGACGCCGCGATGAGCGGCAACATCTGCCGCTGTGGCACCTACTCCCGCATCAAGGCCGCGATCAAGACCGCTGCGGCCGAGATGAACAAGGCCTGAAGGAGCGGACGCCATGACCACCATCACCACCTCGCGCCGCGGCTTCCTGCAAGCCTCCACCCTCGCCGCCTCGGGCGGCCTCCTGCTGGGCGTCGACGTCGGCGGCCTCGGCAAGGCGCTGGCTGCCGGCACCGTGCACACGCCCAATGCCTGGGTGCACATCAGCGACGACAACACCATCACGCTGATCTCGGCCCGCTCCGAGATGGGCCAGGGGGTCTACACCTCCATGCCCATGCTCATTGCCGAAGAGCTCAACGTCGACATCAAGAACATCCGCGTCGCGATGGCGCCGCCCAACGGCAAGATCTACGGCAACGCCCTGCTCGGCGGCCCGCAGCTCACCGGCGGCTCCACCTCCGTGCGCGACGGCTGGGACAAGCTCCGCGTGGCCGGCGCCCAGGTGCGCATGATGCTCGTGAGCGCCGCTGCGCTGAAATGGAACATTCCGGAAGACCAGCTCCGTGCCGAGAACGGCATGGTGCTCGGCCCCAAGGGCAAGAAGGCCACCTACGGCCAGCTCGCGGCCGACGCCGCCCGCCTGCCGGTGCCGCAGACCCCGAAGCTTAAGGACCCGAAGGACTTCCGCATCGTCGGCAAGCCCACCAAGCGGCTCGACACCCCTGCCAAGACCAACGGCACCGCCGAGTTCGGCATCGACGTCAAGCTGCCCGGCATGGTCTACGCCGCGCTCGACCAGTGCCCGGTGATCGGCGGCAAGGTGAAGAGCTTCGACGCCAGCGCAGCGAAGAAGATGCCCGGCGTGATCGACGTGGTGCAGATCCCCGACGGCGTGGCCGTCGTCGCCGACACCTGGTGGCACGCCAACAAGGCCCGCACGGGCGTGAAGATCGAGTGGGACGAAGGCGCGGGCGCTTCGCTCACCGACAAGAGCATGCTCGAGAGCATCAAGGCCGCCGCGGTGGCCGAGGGCGCCAAGCCCCTGCCATTGCCCAAGGCCGGCGATGCCGATGCGGTGATCAAGGCGGCGGGCGCCAAGGTCTTCAAGGCCGAGTACGTGATGCCGCTCCTGTCGCACTCGCCGCTGGAGCCGATGAACTTCACCGCCTGGTACCACGACAACAAGGTCGACCTCATCGGCCCGACGCAGTGGCAGGACGCCGCCGCCGGCACCGTGGCCAAGGTCTGCGGCGTGCCGATCGAGAACGTCACGCTGCGCACCACCTTCCTCGGCGGCGGTTTCGGCCGGCGCATCGACATCGACTTCATCATCCAGGCCGCGCAGATCAGCAAGGCCGTGGGCAAGCCGGTCAAGCTCGTGTGGACGCGTGAAGACGACATGACGCACGACTTCTACCGGCCGCAGTCGGTGCACCACCTGGCCGCCGCCATCGGCGACGACGGCAAGCCGACCGCGATGACCTTCCGCATGACATCGCAGTCGGTCACCGGCCGTGTCTTCGGCCTGCCCGCCCCGGTGCAGGACCCGCTGATGACCGAGGCCGCGATGGCGGCGTACGAGATCCCGGCCACCAAGCACGAGATCCTGAAACACGACGCCGGCCTGCGCGTGGGCTACTGGCGCAGCGTGAGCCACGCGCTCAACGCCTTCGCCAACGAGACCTTCATCGACGAGCTGGCGGCCAATGCCAAGCAGGACCCGTATCAGTACCGCATGTCGCTGCTGACCAGCAAGCCGCGCTTTGCCAACGTGCTCAAGCAGGTGGCCGAGAAGTCGGGCTGGGGCACGGCGGCACCGGCCGGCCGCTCACGCGGCATCGCGCTGATGGAGGGCTACGACACCTACATGGCGATGGTGGCCGAGATCTCGCTCAACAACGGCGCGATCACCGTGCACAAGGTGACGACCGTGGCCGACCTCGGCCGCATGGTCAACCCCGACACGGTGGAGGCGCAGATCCAGTCGAGCATCGTCTTCGGCCTCACGGCCGCGCTCTATGGCGAGATCAATCTCGACAAGGGTCGGGTGCAGCAGACCAATTTCCACCAGTACAGGCTGCTGCGCATGAACGAGTCGCCCGAGATGGTGACCGTGCTCGTGCCGAGCACCGAGAAGCCTGGCGGCGTGGGCGAGCCCGGCACCGCGCTCATCGGGCCGGCAGTGGGCAACGCGGTGTTCGCGGCGACGGGCAAGCGCCTGCGCTCGATGCCCTTCACGCCGGAGAAGATCCAATCGGCCTAGCCCCAACGAATGGATGGGGGTTGTTGATGGCGGGACCAGGCCACCTTCGGGTGGCCTTTTTTACGGCTGGGGAATTCGATCGCCGGGCCGCCTGTATCCTGACGGGCTCATTCACTCGAAAGGATCGACATGGCACTGGCAAAAAAGAAGCGCGTAGGCAAGCGAACCATCTCGGCCGCCCAGGTCCGCAAGACGGCCAGCGGGCGCAAGCGCCGCAAGTCCGACGGCACCCAGCCCGCACTGGGGCCGCTCTTCAAGACGCCGACGCCCGCGGCGTCGTGAAGACACGAGCGGGCCGCACGTGGCCCGCTCAGCCCCTCAGCAGGGCGAATTGGTCTGCGTGAGCAGGCCCAGGCGGTACGGCAGCCGGTCGTAGCTGCCGCTCGCGCCCGGCGCGAGACCCTGGTAGAGCATGCGCATGTTGCAGGCGCTGATCTCCAGGTTCTGGTCGTAGCCGGTGCGCAGGATCTCGCCGTGGCTGATGCCCTGGCTCCACTTGCCGGCGGGGAAACTCACGTTGGCGTCGCCGGCGAAGGGGTTGCTCTCGGTGGCGGCAAGCGTCGTCCACGGGCCGCTCAGGCTCGGTGAGGTGAACGAGCGGAAGTAGCGCCCGCTGCTGCCGATGGCCTCGACGATCATCAGGTACTGCCCCGTCTCGCGCACTTTGTAGACCTGCGGCGCCTCGAAGAGGTTGTTGCGGTTCGAGTCCTGCAAGGTGACCACCGTGCTGCCGAAGCCGTTGGGGAAGTTCGCCAGCGTCGTCTGCGAGCGGTAGATCTTGCCGTTGTCGCCCGCCGAGAAGAGGTGGCAGTTGACCGTGTCGCAAGCCACCGCGAAATCGAGCCAGTTGGCCCCGGCGCGAATGTCAGCCTGGATGTTGCTCGGCACGCTGCTGTAGAAGGTCTTGACCGCGCTCCAGCCGCCCGGGTTGTTGATGTCGGGGTTGGTGGAGTAGGCGGCGTTGCCGTTCTGGAACACGAGGTACCAGAGCCGAGACGGTGAGTGATAGAACACGAAGGGCGCTGCGCGGTAGCCCGCACCGATGGCGGTGGAGTCGAGGAAATATGGGTTGGCCGAGCCGGCGTTCGACCAGTCGGTGAACGAGCGGTATTCGAGCCCCCAGCCGTTGCCCTTGGCCTGCGTGGAGAACACATGCCAGCGGCCACCGTAGTAGACGACGGTCGGGTCCTTGATCGCTACCTCGGGGTACTGCGACGAGGGCTTGGCCACCATGAGCGCCGCGCTCGACGTCCAGCGGAAGCTCGTCGGCAGCTTCACGCCGCCGGTGGGTGGCGGCGTGGTCGTGGTGACGGGCACCAGCGCCCAGGTCTGGTTGCTGCCCGCCCAGTCGGTGTACTGCTGGATGTCGCCACCGTCGGCGGTGGACCCACCGACCACGTCGAGCGCCTTGCCCGAATTGGCGTTGACGAAGCGCACCGCGCTGTTGTCGCTGCCGGCCAGGCGGAACTGCTGGCTGGCGGCGTTCTGGTCGGTGTACTGGTTGATGGCCGCGCCGTTGGCCGTCGACGCGCCGGCCACGCCCACCACCTTGCCGGAGTGGCGGTTGCGAAGCCGGTAGTAGCCGTTGCCGGAGCTCACGAACTGGAACTGCTGGTTGTTGCCGTCGGCGCGCGTCCACTGGCGGAATTCGGCGCCGTCGGCGGTGACCCAGTTGTAGAGGTCGAGCGCCTTGCCGCTGTTGGCGTTGACGAGCACGTACCAGGCGTTGGTGTCGATGGTGATGGCGGCATCGGCCGAGCGGGGGCCCAGCAGCAACGCCGCGCCAGCCGCGAAGACGAGCGCCGAGATCGTGCGGCGCGCGCGGGTGGTGATGAGGTTCATCGGGTGTCCTTTCGCAGCCGGCGGGTTCACAGGTCGCCGAAGCCGATGGCGCCGTTGCAGTGCAGCCACTCGCTCAAGCCATTGCCGCCGCCGCAGGCGCCGTTCTGGTAGACGCCGGTGTTGTAGCTCTGGGCTTCTGCCTGGCGCACGCTGCCGTTGACGCTGAGGTAGTCGACCTGCACGTCGCGGCCGGTCGCGTCGTTGGTGAACTCCACGGTCGAGCCGCCCGACAGCGTGGTGGTGATCGTGTAGTTGGTCATCGTGGTGCTCAGCGTCCAGGTGCGCACCGCCGTGCCGCCGATGCGCAGCGTCACGCTTTCCTGGCCCGTGGTGCCGCGAGCGCGCACGACGATGTTCTTGCTGGTGCCGCCACTGCCGCCCCCGCCGATGGTGGTGGTGCGCACGTAGTTCTTGAGCCAGGCCATCGCCGGGCGCTCGCTGCCGTCGCGGCGCACGAGGTGGGTGTTGTTGACCCAGGTCTGGCCTTCGATGTAGCCCCAGAGCGTCACGTGGGCCACGCCGGGGTGCGTCCACAGGCCGGGGAAGAGGCGCTGGTAACGCGCGAGCTGGGTCGAGTCGTCGCCGGTCATGTCGAGCTCCGAGACGAAGATGGGCACGCCCGTCTGCGCCAGCGAGTCGAGGTTGGCCTTCATCGTGGCGGCGCTCAGGTTGTCCATGCTGAAGTGGTGCGCCTGGATGCCCACGCCGTCGACCAGCCCGCGCGCCTTCAGGATGTTGACGATGCCCTTGTAGCGGTTGAGCTTGGTGGCGTCGTTGATGATCCCGTACTCGTTGATCAGCAGCTTCGCGGTGGGGCAGTGCTGGCGGGCCTTCTGGAACGACCAGACGATCCAGTCCCAGCCGGTGGAGCCCGAGCCGCCGAGGGCGTTGCGGTAGCTGGCGGGCTGGCTGATGGGCTCGTTGACGACGTCGATGTACTGCGTCTGCGGATAGCGCGCGCAGTACAGGCGCATGAACTCTTCCACCTCATAGGCCTGCTGGGAGGCGCTGACCGAGCCGATCCACCCCGGCTCCTGCGCGCCCCACACGAAGGTGTGCTGCTTGAACGGGAAGCCGTTGGAGCGTGCGTAGTTGTAGGCGGTGTCGAGCGGGCCCCAGTTCATCTGGTTGCGCGTGGCCTCCACCGAGCCCCACTTGCCGGCGTTCTCGGGCGTGACCTGGTTCCAGTAGGCACTGAAGTTCGAGGGCACGCTGCCCGCGATGATGTTGCCGAGGAACTTGGGCTTGCCGGTGGCGAGCTGAGCCTGGGCCAGGCCGGCCGCGCCGAGCAGGGCGAGGGCGCCGGTGCAGACGGCAGCGCTGCGCAGCGCCTTGAGGAGGTGGGAGGTGATCATGGGCGCGTTCCTTTTGAAGGGCTGAAACGGGCCGGACGGCCCAACCGGGGACGCGATCCTCCTTGAAGCGGCTTGGCGCTGCGATTGGTGCTTGTGTGCCCCGCATTCATACAAGCCCGGCCCTGACGGATGTGCTACCTCGCAGCGGCCAGTGCGCTCGAGCCGGCCTCCTGGCATGAGGCGCCAGGGGTCGAGGCCGTCACGGCCCCGGCGTGATCTTCCAGAGCTCGCCCTCGTTCTCGTCGGTCACGACGAAGAGCGCGCCGGCTGCGTCCTGCCGCACGTCGCGAATCCGCTTGCCGCGCTCCGCCAGCAGCCATTCCTCGCCGACCACACGGTGCCCGTCGAGCACGAGCCGCACGAGTTTCCGGTCCTTCAGCCCGCCGATGAAAAGGTTGCCTTTCCACGCCGGGAAGGCATCGCCTGTGTACCACTGCGCCCCCGAAGGCGCGATGACCGGGTCCCAGTAATACGCCGGCTGGACGAGGCCCTCGCGTGCGGTGGCTCCGGGGCCGATGGGCTGGCCCGAATATTCCTCGCCGTAAGCGATGAGCGGCCAGCCGTAGTTGCGGCCCTTCTCGACGAGGTTGAGCTCGTCGCCGCCACGCGTGCCCATCTCCACCACCCAGAGCGTGCCCTGCGGGTCGAAGGCGGCCGCCTGCACGTTTCGGTGGCCGACGGTCCAGATCTCGGGCAGGGCGCCGGCACGGCCGACGAAGGGGTTGTCGGGCGGCACGCTGCCGTCGGGCTGGAGGCGCAGGATCTTGCCGAGGTGGCTGTTCATCGCCTGGGCCTGCGGGCGCGTCGCCCTGTCGGAACGCTCGCCCATCGTCACGTAGAGCATGCCGTCGGGGCCGAAGGCGAGGCGCGAGCCGAAGTGCTTGTCGCCGTCGTAGGTGGGCGAGGTGCGCAGGATCACGCGCACCTGCTCGAGCTTCGTGCGGTCGGCCGAGAGCACGCCTTTCGCCACGCTCGTGCCATTGCCGCCCTGGCGTGGCTCGGAGTAGCTCCAGTAGACGGTGCGGTCGGTGGCGAACCCGGGGCTGAGCGCCACGTCGAGCAGGCCGCCTTGCCCGCGGGCGTCGACGGCCGGCAAGCCAGCAAGCGGTGCGCCCAGTTGGCCGGAGGGCGAAACGATGCGCATGCGCCCCGGCTTCTCCGTCACGAGCAGGTGGCCGTCGGGCAGCGGCTCCACCGCCCACGGCTTCACGAGGCCGGTGGCCAGCACGGTCACCGTGACCGGCGCGCTGCGCGGCGCGGCACAGGCGCGGGTCTGGCCGGCGAACGCCGGTTGTTGCGAGGTCGCATTGGCCTCGCGGGTCTCCAGCGGCTGGCAGCCCGGGGACGGCCCTGCCTGGGCCCAGGTCGATGCGCTGACGAGGAGGATCGCGCCAGCGAGCAAGGTGCGTGCGGGGAGTGTCTTCATGGGGGTACTCCGGCAATCCACATACCGACACATGGCCAACCCATATGGTCTACCCTGGCGCTTCCTTCAACTGCGAAAGGAGGTGGTCAGTGTCTACATCCACACGGTCCGGGGTGACTCCCCGAACATAGTCTTCGGCGTCATTGCCGGACCCGCAGGCGCTCCACACTTCGGTGGGAGCGCCTGCGTCATTTCAGGGGCGCTCGCATGAAAAAGGCCGGGCGTGACCCGGCCTCTGGTCGTGGAGATCGAGCGCCGCCTACTTCTTCGGCCGGATCGAATCCGGCACGCCCTGGATGAAGGCCTTCAGCTTCGGGATGTCTTCGGGCTTCAGCCGGCCGGTGAAGTCGGGCATGCCGCGCTCCTTGGCCGCGCCACCCAGCACATAAGCCTCGAGGTTGTTGATCACGTCGGGGTGCGAGTAGCCGAGGTTGGGGATGTTGCCGCCGCGGTCGACGCCCGGCACGCCGTGGCAGAGCACGCAGCTCGCCACGTACAGGCCCTGGCCTTCGGGCACCTGCTTGGGGTCGTAGGCCACGCCTTGCAGCAACGCGTTCATCTTCACCTGCGCCATCTCGGGCATCGGGTTCTTCGCCCCCACCGCGAAGGTGTAGACCGTGCCCGGGCCGACCTTGTCGCTGGCGCGCTGCGAGACGCCGTACGAGCCGCCCCAACCGACCGCGATCGACACGTACTGCTTGCCGTCGACCATGTAGGTGCTGGGCGCGGCGATCACGCCGGTGCCGGTGGGTGTTTCCCAGAGCTTCTCGCCGGTGCTGGCGTTGAAGGCCATGAAGCGGCCCTCCGCCGTGCCCTGGAACACGACGTTGCCGGCGGTCGCGAGGGTGCCGCCGTTCCACGGCGACACATGCTCATGGCGCCAGGCTTCCTTCTGCCGGACCGGGTCCCACGCCAGCAGGCGGCCGAAGGGTTTGCTGGTGGCGGGTACCGCGCCGATGAACATCGCGGTGTTCCAGCCCTGGTTGGAGCCGGGCACGCCGAGCGTCATCTCGTTGAACTTGTAGTTCTTGTTGTCCATCAGCGTCAGCGGGATGTTCTGCGCCGGCAGGTAGACGAGGCCCGTCTTCGGGCTGAACGACATCGGGTGCCAGTTGTGCGCGCCCAGCGGGCCGGGGATGCTGTCGTAGCCCTTGTCGGCGCTGCGGGCGATCGCGGTCTCGATGGGGAAGCCTTTCTCGTCGTAGCCCGTCGCCCAGTTCACGTCGACGAAGTTCTTCGCGCTGATGAACTTGCCGTTGGTGCGGTCGATGACGAAGAAGAAGCCGTTCTTCGGCGCATGCAGGATCACCTTGCGCGTCTTGCCGCCGAGCTTGATGTCGGCCAGGATCATCGGCTGCGTCGAGGTGTAGTCCCAGTTGTCGCCCGGCGTTTCCTGGTAGTGCCACACGTACTTGCCGGTGTCGGGGTTGATCGCGACGATGGAGGCGAGGAAGAGGTTGTCGCCGCCGCCCGGGCTGCGCTTGGCACGCGACCACGGCGAGCCGTTGCCGGTGCCGATGTAGAGCAGGTTGAGCTTGGGGTCGAAGGTGATGCTGTCCCACACGGTGCCGCCACCGCCGGCTTCCCAGTACTTGTTGCTCGGGTCCCAAGTCTTGGCGGCGCGGGCGAGGGCCTCGTTCTCATAAGGCTTGGCCGGGTCGCCCGGCACGGTGAAGAAACGCCACTTCTCGGCGCCGGTCTCGGCGTCATACGCCGTGATGTAGCCGCGCACGCCGTACTCGGCGCCGCCGTTGCCGATGATCACCATGCCCTTGAACACTCTGGGCGCGCCGGTGATCGTGTAGGGGCGCTTGCGGTCGATGGAGGTGTCTTTCTCCCACACCAGCTTGCCGGTGGCCGCATCCAGCGCGATCAAGCGCGCGTCGAACGAGCCGACGTAGACCTTGCCCTTGTGGAGCGCCACGCCGCGGTTGACCACGTCGCAGCAGCCCTTCACGCCGACTTCGCGCGGCACCTTGGGGTCATACGTCCAGATGCGCTTGCCGGTGCGCACGTCGACCGCGTGCACCACGCTCCACGAGGCGGTGACGTACATGATCCCGTCGACCACCAGCGGGGTCGACTCCACGCCACGAGTGGATTCGAGGTTGTAGCTCCAGACGAGGCCAAGCTCCTTGACGTTCTTCTCGTTGATCTGGTCGAGGCGGCTGAAGCGGGTCTCGGCGTAGTCGAGGCCGTAGCTTGGCCAGTCGCGCGTGGTGGTGTTGTTGGCGATGGCGCGGCCATCGATGCGTGAGGTGACGGCGCGGATGTGCTCTTCCGAGCCCTTGGCGGGCGCCTGTGCGAGCGCGGCGAGCTGCACGCCGGCACCCAACGCCACGGCCAGCGCGGCGATCCAATGCTTCTTCATGCGGGAGGTCTCCTGTGTGATTCGAGGCTGGCCGGCTGGGCGCCGCCATCCGTCCCTGCATCGAGTCGGCAGGGTGCCGAAGGATCATCAGTGAGATCGCGGATCGATCACAACAAGGTGTTTTCCCGCAAACTTGCAGCCTCTTGCTGCAGTGCTCGCGCGCACCTTGCGCCAGCCTGTCACACGGGTGGGTGAAAGCGGGCCGCTATGCTTGCCGGATGAACCTGACCCTGGCCCAACTCCCCGAGCGCTGCGAGGTGCTGGTGGTGGGCGCCGGCCCCGCCGGCAGCGCTGCCGCCACCGCGCTCGCGCGGGCCGGCAAAGACGTGGTGCTGGTCGACCAGCGCAGCTTCCCGCGCGAGAAGGTGTGCGGCGACGGGCTCATCCCCGATGCGCACACGGCGCTCGCGCGCCTGGGTGTGCTCGACGAGGTGATGGCGCGTGCGCAGCGCGCCACGCACGTGGGCTGCATCGCGCCGCGCGGTGGGCGTGTCGACGTGCCGGGCCGCCTGGCGGTGCTGCCGCGGCGCGAGCTCGACGACATCGTCTGCCGCAACGCGGTGCGCGCCGGCGCACGCATGTTTGCGCCAGTGCACTTCGACGCGCCGCTCACCGACACCGCCGGCCGCGTGTGCGGCGCGCGGCTCTCGCAGGGCGGCGAGGCGCGCGAGCTCCATGCCGACTGGGTGGTGCTGGCCACCGGCGCCGTGCCGCAGGCGCTGCTGGCCGCGGGGCTTTGCGACAGGCAGGGGCCGTCGGCCGTGGCGCTGCGCGGTTATGTGAAGAACGCGTCGCAGATCGGCCAGATCCGCGCGCTCGAAGTGGTGTGGCACCGCCAGCTGCGGCCGGGGTACGGCTGGATCTTCCCGTGCGCCGACGGCGTGTTCAACATCGGCGTCGGCGTCTTCGGCCACGCGAAGGAAGACGTGAACCTGAAGCGGCTCTTCGAAAGCTTCTGCGAGTTCTACGCCCCGGCACGCGAGCTGATGGCCGGCGGCGAGCTGCTCGGCCCGCTGAAGGGTGCGCCGCTGCGCTGCACGCTCGATGGCGCGCGCTACAGCCGCCCGGGCCTGCTGGTGACGGGCGAGGCCGCGGGCAGCACCTACGCCTTCACCGGCGAAGGCATCGGCAAGGCGCTCGAGACCGGCCTGCTCGCCGCCGAGGCGCTTGCCGGCAAGCGCTCGGATGCCGACGTGCGCCAGGGCTACGAGCAGAGCCTGCTCGCACTCAAGCCGCGCTTCCAGCTCTACGAGCGCGCCAACCGCGTCAACGCGCACCCGTGGCTGGTCGACCTGCTGATCTGGCGTGCGCGCAAGAGCGAGCGCCTCATCCGGCGCATGGCCGGCGTGCTCGAAGAGAACGGCAACCCGGCGCAGCTGCTCAGCGCGAAGGGTGTCTTCCGCTTGTTCACGGAGTAGCCACCATGTGCCAGCTCCTGGGCATGAATGCCAACACACCGACCGACCTCGTGTTCAGCTTCACCGGCTTCTCGAAACGCGCCGAGGAGCACAAGGACGGCTTCGGCATCGCCTTCTTCGAAGACGCCGGCGTGCGCCTCTTCGTCGATGCGCAGAGCGCCGCCGTCTCGCCGGTGGCCGAGATGGTGCGGCGCTACCCCATCCACAGCGCCAACGTCATCGCGCACATCCGCAAGGCCACGCAGGGGCGCGTGGCGCTTCAGAACACGCACCCTTTCCAACGCGAGCTGTGGGGCCGCTACTGGGCGTTTGCGCACAACGGCGACCTGAAGGGCTACGCACCCACGCTGCACAGCGCCTTCCACCCGGTGGGCGACACCGACAGCGAGCGCGCCTTCTGCTGGCTCATGCAGGAGCTCGCCAAGGCGCACGCCGGCGTGCCCACCATCGCCGAACTCACGCGCACGCTCGGCGAACTCGTGCCGCGCATCGCCGCGCACGGCACCTTCAACTTCATGCTGAGCAACGGCCAGGCCTTGTGGGCCCACTGCTCGACCAAGCTGCACTACATCGTGCGCCAGCACCCGTTTCGCGCGGCGCGGCTGCAAGACGAGGACATGAGCGTCGACTTCGCCCAGGTCACCACGCCCCACGACCGGGTGGCCGTCGTGGTGACGGAGCCGCTCACGGCCGACGAGCCTTGGGTCGCGCTGCAGCCGGGCGAGCTGAAGGTGTTCGTGGACGGGTCGGCGGTGGTGTGACCTCGTAAGGCCCCACCACCGGCCGCTTGCCGCTGGCGAGCCACTCGCCGTAATAGTCGAGCTTGCGGTCGAGCAGCTGGAGGCCGAGCTTCCAGTCTTCGATGGTCGCAAGCACCCGCTCGCGGTGCGCGGCGAAGAGCGCATGCCGGTCGGCGATCGTCGCCTTGCCCTGCTTCACGAGCGTGGCGTAGCGCCGCATCTCGCCGATCGTCATGCCCGTGAGGCGCAGCCGCTCCATCAGGTCGAGCCAGGCCACGTGCTCTTCCTGGTAGAGGCGGCGGCCGGCAGGGTCGCGCTGCACGCCCGGCATCAGGCCCTGCGTCTCGTACCAGCGGATGGTGTGCACGCTGCGCAGGGTGCGGCGAGACAGCTCGCCGATCTTGATCGTGCCGGGCTTGCGGGGCATCAGGCGCTCTTGGTCGTGGCCGGTTCGTCGGGGCGAAACCAGGTGTCCCACACGTGGAAGGTGTCGTAGTACTCCTTCAGGTCGACGATCTTGCCGTCACGCAGCGTGATAAGCATGTGGTACTCGTTGTTGTAGACGCGGCCGTTCTTCAGCTCGCCGCGCGATTCCACTTCCATCGCGACCTGGTCGCGCTCGGCGATGGTGTTCTTGACCCACATGCGCAGGCCGCCGTTCAGCCGCGAATTCATGCGCTCGAAGACGGCGGCGATCTGCGCCTTGTCTTTCGGGCCGGAACTCGGCAGCCGGTCGGGCTTGCCCATCAGCCGGTAGCAGATGTCGTCGGCGAAGAGGTCGAGTACGCCTGGAATGTCGTTGTCGTTGAAACACTCGATGAAGCGGCGCGCGACACGGGTGTTTTCGGCAGCAAGAGAGGTGGTGCTCATGGTCAGCTCCTGGTGAGGTGAGAGGGAGCTCGGCATTGGGCGATCTAGAGTGCACTCTATGTCAAGGCCCTGCGGCAAGATGGGGGTTTCCTCGTCGCTACCCTCGCGCACCATGCCCCAGCCACCCGCCCAACGCTTCGACACGTTCTACCCCTACGACGCGCTGACCCAGCTGCTCTTCGACTACGCCACCGCCTACCCGGCCCTGGTGCGGGTGGACAGCATCGGCAAGAGCCACGAAGGGCGCGACATCTGGGTGGTGACCGTGACCAACACCCACACCGGCGAGGCCGCCGACAAGCCCGGCTTCTGGGTCGACGGCAACATCCATGCGGCCGAACTCACCGCCAGCACCGCGGTGCTGTACTACCTGCAGCAGCTGGTGCAGGGCTTCGAGACCGACCGCGAGATCGCGCACCTGCTCGACACCCGCGTGGTCTACCTCTGCCCGCGCCTCAACCCCGACGGCGCCGAGCTCGCGCTCGCCGAGCGGCCGCGGCACATCCGCTCATCCACACGCCGCTACCCCTTCGACGACGAGCCGGTCGACGGCCTCACGATGGAAGACGTCGACGGTGACGGCCGCATCCTCTTCATGCGCCAGCGCGACCCGCACGGCGCCTACAAGAAGTGCGCGCAAGACCCGCGCCTCATGGTGCCGCGCGAGCCGGGCGAGTTCGGAGGCGAGTACTACCGGCTGATGCCCGAAGGCTTCGTGAAGAACTACGACGGCCTCACGATCAAGGTCAACAAGGACCTCGAAGGCCTCGACCTCAACCGCAACTTCCCCGCCGGCTGGCGGCAGGAGCACGAGCAGGTGGGCGCCGGCCCCTACCCGACCAGCGAGCCCGAGGTGCGGGCGATGGTCGACTTCATCTTGGCGCACCCCAACATCGGCGCCGGCATCAGCTACCACACGCACAGCGGCGTGATCCTGCGGCCACCGGGCACGCACGGCGACGACGACATGACGCCCGAAGACCTGTGGGCCTACAAGCGCTTCAGCGCCTTGGGCGAGAAGCTCACCGGCTACCCCGCCATCAGCATCTGGCACGACTTCAAATACCACCCCAAGGAAGTCATCACCGGCACGCAGGACTGGCTCTACGAGCACCTGGGCGCGCTCTTCTGGGTGGTGGAGATGTGGGCGCCCAACCGCGAAGCCGGCATCACCGACTACAAGTGGATCGACTGGTACCGCGAGCACCCGGTGGAAGACGACCTGAAGCTGCTCAAGTGGAGCGACGAGCAGTGCGGCGGCCTCGCGCACGTCGACTGGAAGCCTTTCCACCACCCGCAGCTCGGGGCGGTCGAGATCGGCGGCTGGGACAAGATGAACTACTGGCGCAACCCGCCGCCGCACCTGCGCGAACGCGAGGCCGCGCGCTTCCCGAAGTGGATGACGCAGATCACGCTCTCGCTGCCGAAACTCGAAGTGCTGCGCACCGAAGTGCGCGCGCTCGGCCCTGACACCTGGCGCGTGCGCTTCGCGGTGGGCAACAGCGGCTGGCTGCCGGCCTACGTGACCAAGCGGGCGCTCGAGCGCAAGGCGGTGCGCGGCGTGGTGTTCGAGATCCACCTGCCGGCGGGCGACCCGACGGTGTCGCTCGTGAGCGGCCAGGAGCGCACCGAAGGCCCGCAGCTCGAAGGCCATGCGCCGCAGAACTCGCTGCAGGCCTTCCTGCCGCAGCGCGAGGTCACCGGCGACCGCGCCGTGGGCGAGTGGGTGGTGCGCGCACCCAAGGGCACGCGCCTCGCGCTCAGCGCGCGGGCCGACCGCGCTGGCGCGGTGCGGGCCGAAGTCTCACTGGACTGACTCAATCCAGGTCGCGACTCGAGGCCGGCTTCGACAGCACCGGCGCATCGCTCATCGCCTCGCGCCACACCTTCTTGGGCAGGAAGGTGCGCAGCTGCTCGATGGCCTTGTCCATCAGCGCCGGGTGCAGCTCGTGGCCGATGTGCGGCAGCACGTCGGCCGTCACGTCGCCGCCGAGCGCGACCAGCCGCTCGGCCGAGTCGATGGCCGGGCCGGGCGGGATCACCGTGTCGACCATGCCGTGGAAGAGGTGCACCGTGGTGTCGTGCGGCGCGTGCGCGGGCGGCGTGGCGTGGCGGCCGGCAAACGCGAGCACACGCCCGGCCAGCTGCGGCTCGGCCTGCACCGCTTCGAGCGACATCACCGCGCCTTGCGAGAAGCCGGCCAGCGCGGTGCGCTCCCAGCCCATGTGGAACTGCTGCTGCACCGCGCGCACGATGCCGATGAAGCGTGGCAGCGCCGCCGCCACACGCTCCACGCGCCGCGCCTCGGTCAGCCCGACCGGCGAAAACCACTGCCAGCCGCCACCCTTGCCTTCGAAGGCATCGGGCGCGTTGAGGCACACGACCGCGGCCTGCGGGTACTCGGCGGCCAGGCGCTGCGCCAGGGGCGTCATCGTCGAGGCGTCCTGACCCACGCCGTGAAAGAGCAGGAACAGCAGTTCGGTCGGGCCGCTGGGCGGCAGGTGGGCAAGTGCGGAAGCGGTCATGCCCGGAGTTTGTATCAACACGAAGGCCAGGG